>CAYSGA010000182.1:2510-4730 GCA_964430165.1 uncultured Eubacteriales bacterium | reverse complement strand
CGGCGGCACCGGCCTCGTCTGCTCCATCGGCGACATCATTTCGGCCTCCGTCCGCGCGGCCGACCCGGAAAGCAAGGTCGAGAAGGGCAAGGTGATCCGGGCGGTCGTCGTCCGGGCCCGGAAGGAAGTCCGCCGCAAGTACGGCTCCTACATCCGCTTCGACAACAACGCCGCCGTCATCATCGACAAGCAGGGCGAGCCGGTCGGGACCCGCGTGTTCGGTCCGGTCGGCCGGGAACTGCGCGAGAAGAAATTCATGAAAATCGTTTCGCTGGCCCCGGAGGTGATCTGATGAGCACCCCGTTCATCCGGAAAAACGACCAGGTCACCGTCCGCCAGGGCAAGGACAAGGGCAAGACCGGCAAGGTCCTCGCGGTCGACCCGGCCAAGGGCCGGGCCCTGGTTGAGGGCGTCGGGATGGTCAAGCACTTCATCCGTCCCGACCGGTCCAAGAACGTCCAGGGCGGGATCATGGAAAAGGAATCCAAAGTGCCCCTGAGCCGCTTGATGCTGTATTGCCCCGAGTGCGCCCAGGGCGTCCGGGCCCGGGTCAAGAAGCTCGGGGACGGTACGCGGACCCGGGTTTGCGCCAAGTGCGGGATGGCCTTCGAAACGGGAAAGTGAGGAACCGATGAGTCGCCTGCAGGAACGTTATAAAAGCGAAATTGTCTCCGAACTGGAAAAAGAGCTCGGCATCGCCAACCCGATGGCCGTTCCCCGGCTGGAAAAGATCGTCATCAACGTCGGCGTGGGCGAGGCCATCCAGAACGCCAAGGCCCTCGACTCGGCCAAGAGCGAGTTGACCCAGATCACGGGCCAGGCTCCGGTGGTCTCGCGGGCCAAGAAATCCATTTCGGCGTTCAAGCTCCGCAAGGGCCTGCCGATCGCCTGTTTCGTCACTCTCCGCCAGCGGCGGATGTACGAATTCTACGACCGGTTGGTCAACATCGTCCTCCCGCGCGTCCGCGATTTCCGGGGGGTTTCCCCCAAGGCTTTCGACGGCCGGGGCAACTACACCCTGGGCCTGCGGGACCAGCTCGTCTTCCCTGAGATCGATTACACCAAAGTGGAGCGTCCCCGGGGAATGAACATCACCGTCGTCACCACGGCCCGGACCGACGCCGAAGCCATGGCCCTGTTGAAGAAGTTGGGAATGCCCTTCCGCGAGACGGCTTAAAAGAGGTATCCATGTCCACCACATCAGCTTACGCCAAGTACCTTCGCACCCCCAAGTACGCCATCCGGACCCGGCGGCGCTGCAGGATCTGCGGCCGTCCCCGGGGCTATTACCGGAAGTTTGAAATGTGCCGGCTGTGTTTCCGGGACCTGGCCCACAGGGGCGAAATCCCGGGCATCGTCAAGGCCTCCTGGTGAGGGGCCGGAAAGGAATGTCACTATGAGCGCCACGGATCCCATCGCCGACATGCTCACCCGGATGCGCAACGCCGTCCTCATGCGGAAACGGGAGGTTCAAATCCCCGCCTCCCGGCTGAAGATGGAAATCGCCCGGATCCTCAAGGAAGAAGGCTTCATCCGCAACTACAAGGTCATCAAGGACGGTCCCCAGGGAGTCCTGACCGTCACGCTGAAATATACCGAAGGCAACCAGAGCGTCTTGGCCGGCGCCCGGCGCGTCTCCAAGCCCGGTTGCCGGATCTACTGCACCCGGGACTCGATCCCGAAAGTCTACGACGGGCTCGGCCTGGCCGTTATCAGCACCTCCCAGGGAATCCTGTCCGGCTCCAGGTGTGAGGAACTCGGCCTCGGCGGAGAGGTGCTCTGCACCGTCTGGTGAGAGACCCGAAGGAAAGGGACGAACCATGTCACGCATAGGCAAACGGTCGATCGTCTTGCCCGCCGGCGTCACGGCCGCGGTCTTCCCCGATCGGATCGAAATCGAGGGAAAGAAAGGCAAGCTCACGACCCCGCTCTACGAGGGAATCACGGCGAGCTTGGCGGGGGCGAACCTCTCCCTCGTCCGGTCCGACGACACCAAGCAGAGGAAAATGTTACACGGGCTCTGCCGGGCCCTGGCTCAGAACGCCGTCAACGGCGTCTCGGCCGGGTTCCAGAAACAGCTGGAAATCGTCGGCGTCGGGTACAAGGCCCGCGTCGACAAAAACCAGCTCGAGCTGAGCCTGGGATACTCCAAACCGAAATTGTACCCGATTCCTCCCGACGTGGAAATCGTGTGCGAAAAGCCCACGCTCATCACCGTCC
>CAYSGA010000182.1:0-2410 GCA_964430165.1 uncultured Eubacteriales bacterium | reverse complement strand
CCGATTCCTCCCGACGTGGAAATCGTGTGCGAAAAGCCCACGCTCATCACCGTCCGGGGAATCGACCGGCAGCGGGTCGGACAGGTCGCGGACGACATCCACCGGTTCCGCAAACCCGACCCGTACAAGCTCAAAGGGGTGCGCTATGTCGGAGAAAAACTCATCAAGAAAGAACGGAAAGCGGGAGTGACCGGTGCATAAAGACAAGATCAAAATCAGAGCGGAACGGGACGAGCGCCTGCGGCAGAAGATCCGCCGCAAGATCCGGGGGACGGCCGACCGGCCCCGGGTCTTTGTTTACAAGAGCAACCGGTACATCTACACCCAGGCGATCAACGACGAGACCGGATCGGTCGTCGCCTCCGCCTGCACCCTGGAGAAAGACCTCCGGGCGGAGTTCAAGAACACCAAGAACCTGGCCGGCTGCGAAAAGCTGGGCGAGGTTCTGGCCCAGCGGCTCAAGGCCCGAAACATCGGGAAAGTCGTCTTCGACCGGGGCGTGTATCCGTATCACGGCCGGGTTAAAGCCGTCGCCGAAGCCATGCGGAAGGGCGGCCTGGTCTTTTAAGGCCGGCTTGAAGGAGAATCACAGGTGCAAACAGAATCGACACGCAGAGAAGGAAACCGGCCTCCCCGGCCCCGGCTGGACGACGGAACCGAGCTCAAGGACCAGGTCATCACGATCCGCCGCGTGACGAAGGTCGTCAAGGGCGGCAAGAACCTGAGCTTCGCAGCCCTCGTGGCCCTCGGCGACGAGCGCGGCCAGATCGGCATCGGCAAGGGCAAGGCCCGCGAAGTCCCCTCGGCGATCGCTAAGGCCGTGGAAAACGCCAAGAAACACATGTTCAAGATCCAGCTGGCCGACACGACGATCCCCCACATGATTCGGGGAGAGGCCGACGCCGGCGTGGTGATTCTCCGCCCGGCCTCCAAGGGAACGGGCGTCATCGCCGGCGGCGCGGTCCGGATCATCCTCGAGCTGGCCGGGGTCAAGGACATCCTGACCAAGTCCATCCGCAGCTCGAACCCGATCAGCGTCGCCCATGCGACGATGGACGCCCTGAAGAAGCTCAGGAACCCGGACCAGATTCTCAGGGACCGGGGCAAGGCGAAAGGACCGGCCGAAAAATGAAAGACGCTTTGCCGAAAAAAATCAAAATCACGCTGATCCGCAGCCTGATCGGATACCCGGAAAGTCAGCGGAAGGTCGCCCGGGGGCTGGGTTTGCGAAAACCCAATTCCTCGGTCGTCCGCGAGGACACGCCGTCCATCCGCGCCATGGTCCGGAAAATCACCCATGTGCTGAAAGTGGAGGGCGTCGAATGAACCTCAGTCAACTCCATCCCGCCAAGGGCGCTCGGAAAAACGACCGGCGGGTCGGGCGCGGGCCCGGCTCCGGCCGGCAGAAAACATCGGGTCGCGGCCACAAGGGCCAGCTGGCCGGCGCCGGCTACAAGGCCATGCGCGGATTCGAAGGCGGTCAGATGCCCCTCGTCCGCCGGCTCCCCAAGCGCGGCTTCACCAACGTCTTCAGGAAGGAGATGGCGGTCATCAACCTCGACCGCCTGGCCAAGATCGCCGGCGCGGAAATCGGCCCGGCCGAAATGGCCGCGGCCGGCGTCTTGAAACCCGCTTCCGCCCGGGTCAAGATCCTCGGCCGCGGTGGGTTCACCGAAGCCAAGACGGTCCGGGCCCACCAATTCTCCGCTTCGGCCGTGAAGAAGATCGAGGCGGCCGGCGGCAAAGCCGTCATCGTCGAGTAACCGCCATGCTGGACAGCCTCCGCAATATCTTCAGCATCCCGGACCTCCGGAAAAGGGTCTTCTTCACCTTGATCCTGTTGGCGATCTACCGGGTCGGCGGACAGATCCCGAATCCGGGAATCAGCGCCTCGGCCCTGGCCGAATTCTGGCAGGCGCAGCGCGGGACGATCCTGGGATTCGTCGACCTGTTCTCGGGCCAGTACATGTCCAAGATGACGATCTTTGCCCTGGGCATCATGCCCTACATCAGCTCCTCGATCATCCTCCAGCTCCTGACCGTCGTCTGGCCCTATCTCGAGCGGCTGTCCAAGGAAGGGGAACTGGGCCGGAAGAAAATCACCCAGTACACCCGGTACGGCACGATCCTTATCTGCCTCGTCCAAGCCATAGGGATCGCCTATTTCCTCCAGACCCTGAAGACCAACACCGGCCAGGCGGTCGTCCCGAACGCGGGCTTCGGCTTCATCCTCCTGACCGTCCTGACGCTGACCACCGGGACGGTCTTCGTCATGTGGCTCGGCGAACAGATCTCGGAACGGGGGATCGGCAACGGCATCTCCCTCATCATCTTCGCCGGCATCGTCGCCCGATTCCCGGCCGGCCTGGCGAGCATCGTCTCCGGGTTGAAATCCGGGGATTGGAATCCC
>CAYSGA010000181.1:0-4737 GCA_964430165.1 uncultured Eubacteriales bacterium | reverse complement strand
ATCGTGATGTCGAACAGGTCCTTCAAGGCCGAAATCATGGTCAGGCCGTATTTCTGGGCGCCGCCGATGAAATGAAACGCGTGGTCGTAGACGGCCAGGGTCGGTTTCCGGAGGCCGAAGGCCAGTTCCCTTCTCATCAGTTCATTGACGGCGGCCTGGATCCCTTCGCGATGTGAAATCTCCCGGACGGCTTCGGCCAACCCGGCGCCGGTCATCGGAGAATCATTTTTCATGTTCATCGAGCGTTCGGCTGACTCCTCTCGACGGCAGCCGGTCAGCGGGACTTTCCGTCCGTGGCCCCGACTTGGAGCCGGTTCAAGGCCGTGCTCAAATCTTCGAGTTTCGTCCGAAACAGGGCCAAGTCTTCGTCGTAACCCGCGATTTTCACCTCCAGCATCTTCAGGCGATCCGTCTGGCGGACGGCCCGGACATGAAGAGTCCGGAACAAGGCCGCGACCTGCCGGTCGAACCCGTTCTGCCGATCTAAAAACAAGCCGAGCTGGTCTAAAAACACGTTGAGCCGGGTGAATGTCGTTTCCAGCAAGGCCCGTTTCAGGAACACGAACGGTTTGCCGAGCGTTTTCCGGGGGGACGTGATCGCCCGGATGTCGGGCCGGGCATCGGGCGGGGCCTTGAACGCCGAAAGTTGGTCCCGGAGATAATTTTCCAACTCCCGGTCGGACAATTCCTCCACCGGCGCGGAAAATTCCCGGTCGATGTCCCGGCCGAGGAGTTTCTTCAGGTCGGAAATCTCATCCCGTTTCTGGTCCAATTCATCCTTCAACCGCCGGATTTCCTCCGCGAGTTCGTTCATCTTCGGCCGCCTTTCATAGAGTGGATTGAAGCGCGAGCATTGTTTTGAGAACGTCCTTGACCTGCTCGACCGAAATCCCGCGGATGCAGCGCGCTTCGGAAAACAGGCAGTTTTCCGAGCACGGGTTGCACGTCAATCCCAGTTGGACGACCGCATGGGCCGGCCCCCAGGGCCGGAAGCGGGCGTATTCGCCGGGGCCGAACAATCCGACCGCGGTCGCCCCGGCGGCGACGGCGACATGCATGGGGCCGGAGTCGTTGCCGACGAAGTAACGGCAGGATTTAAGGACGGAGGCCATCTCGCGGATCGTCGTCAGACCGGCAAGATTGACGGTCCGTCCGGGCAACAATCCCCGCTCGATTTCCGCCGCCAGCGCCTCCTCGGACTTCCCGGCCAGAATCAGGATTTTGGCCCCGTAAACTTCCTGGAGCCAGCGGCCCAGAGCGACGAAACGCTCCGCCGGCCACCGGCGGAATTCCCAACGGGCGCCGGGGGCGAGGGCGATCGTGAGATCGCCGGACGCGACCCCGTGCCCGTCCAGAAGCTCCCGGGCTTTTTGATCGTCTTCGGCTGTCGTCCAGACCTCCAAGGACAGGTCGTCCGGCCGCCCCCCGAGAAAGCGAAGGAGATCCATTTGGTATTCGACCTCGTGCTTCTCGGCGCCCCGTTCCAGGCCGTCGGTGATCAAACGGTTCACGCCGTTCCGGCCGGGTGATGGACGAGCGTTCGGGGAATTGATGTAAGCCACGCGCCGGGGGGCGCCGCTGGCGGCCATCAGGATGAGGGAAGCCGCCTGCGGGGCGTCGTCGTTCCAGCGGAGGGAAACGGCCAGGTCAATACGGCGCTTCGAAAAAACCCGGACGGCCAGAGCGAGCCCCTTCAGCCACCAGCGGATGCTTCCGTAAAAGGCGCTATTCCAGTCCGCGAAGCTGCGGTAATTGAAGGGAACGACATCATCGATATGGGGACATTTTTCGACGAAGTTCACCAGGCCGGGATGGACAGCCAGAACGATTTTGGACCGGGGCATGGACGTCCGCAAGTTCCGCAGGAACGGCCCGGATAAAACGACGTCGCCGAGGTCGGCCATCTGGACGACCAGGATTTCCCGCGGTTCGGCCCCCGCCGGCCGGGGTCGCCCGCGGCCAA
Source organism: uncultured Eubacteriales bacterium (assembly GCA_964430165.1). Classification (GTDB taxonomy): domain Bacteria; phylum Acidobacteriota; class Aminicenantia; order Aminicenantales; family UBA4085; genus JAAZPG01. The sequence continues at coordinate 2,774 of CAYSGA010000181.1, read as the reverse complement.
ACCATCGATGCATTCCCTTCAGAACCGGCGGAAAGAGCAACAGCGACAGCCGGCAGGAGACGATCCTCATCCCCGATTTCAACTTGGCGAACATCCGCTTCGGTTTGAATAAGCTCCGTATCCGGATGAGCACGCCGCTCCACCGGAACCATCGATCGGGGTGGCGGAAAAGCCCCCCCGGAAGGGCCGCGGCTTCCTCCTTCGGCGCCTCGGGAAGCCGCGCGACGGCCCTGGATTTCCCCGCTATTTCAAACAGGATTTTTTCGACAGCTTCCACTTGCCGGTCGAGTCCGAACCGCTCCTCAATCGTTCGCCGGGCCCCGGCCCGGAGCATTTTCTCCAGCGCCGGATCACTCAGGAGCCGACGGAGGCCTTGGGCGCAACGTTCCGGATTTTCGGGGGGAATCACCAGGGCGTTGACTCCATCCTCGAGGACTTCGGCGTTCCCGCCGGACGCCGTGGAGACGAGGCCCAGGCCGCAAGCCATGGCTTCGAGCACGGCCGGGGTCAGGGATTCCACGCGGGACGAGGGATAAACGAAAAAATTATGGGCAAGGTATAAATCCGGCGAGGACCGGTCCGGGGCGTAATCCGTGAACGAAACGTCCCGGGGGACGCCGGACGAAACCGCCCGGTTTTTCAAGGAGGCGAGAATATTCGGCGAACCGGACAGCGGTCCGGCGATCGTCAAGGTCGGGACGTCCTGACCCGATTCGCGTTTCAAGATGCCCAGGGCCTGAATCGCGATATCGATTCCCCACTGCGGCCCGACCGGGCCGAGATAAAGCAGGCGGGCCGGTTCGGACCGGACCTCTTTTCTGAAGGGGAAACGGCGGATGTCAACCCCCGGGAAGACGACAGCCGGTTGAGGCGAAGATTTTCCGGCCCGCCCGGTCGCCTCCCGGATGTAACGGCTCGTGAAAATCGCCGGGATCTCATGGAGCGGACGGGGGAAAGCCGCCAGGCCGAAGCGGCGGCTCAAATAGCGGATCGCCCGGCGGCCGCCCGTCCCCCGGGGTTGTTCCCGGAACCAGCAGTCCTTTTCCCAGGTGGCCAGCCAATCGCTCCCGACATGCAGACAGGCGGGGACTCCCATGTCCCCGGCCAGGAGCGGAAGCGAGGCCGAAACCCGGGAAAGGTCGAAGAAGAGAGCGACCTTCGGCCGAAATTCCCGGATCAGCTCGCGGAGAGCGGTTTGATTGACGAGTTCCTTCCGGAAAACGTCCTGCCAGGCCTTCCTGTCGGGACGGTCGCGGAACATCCGGCGATGGACGAGCCCATCCTCCGGCGTTTTGCCCGGGAGCGACCCTCCGGCCAGGACCTGAACCTGGTGACCGCGCCCGATCAGCCCCTCAACGACATCGCGGCAACCGAGATCCGCGGCTGCCCGGTCGGCGGGCGGATAGCCGTCGGCCACGACGAGAATGCGCATGGGTTTGCTCAATCCCCGGCCGCCGTCGACTCGGTGAAAACCAGGACGGAATCCGGACCGATTTCGGCATATCCGCCGTCGATTTCGAACTGTTCCTCATAGGCGCCCTGGCGGTAGGACAACGTTCCGCGCCCGAGGGCGACGATGAGCGGCCGGTGGTCGGGGAACACTCCGATCAGTCCGTCGATCGTCGGGATCTGGGCTTCGTCGGCCTCCGTTTCGATCAGGAGGGATTTGGAGGTGACGGCCCGAAGTCGAAAGCGGTCCGACGCCTTATCGCTCACGAGTTCCTCAACTCCTCGGCCCGCTGGGCGACATCTTCGATTCCGCCGACCATGTAAAACGCCTGCTCGGGTTTGTCGTCATGCAGACCTTCGACGATCTCACGGAAGCCGCGGATGGTTTCGGCAATCGTCACATACGTCCCTCCCCGGCCCGTGTATTCCTCGGCGACGTGGAACGGCTGGGACAGGAAGCGCTGGATTTTGCGCGCCCGGGCAACGAGCAGCTTGTCCTCGTCGGACAGCTCCTCGATCCCGAGGATAGCGATGATGTCCTGGAGATCCTTGTAGCGCTGGAGGATCTCCTTAACCCTCCGGGCGACCCGGTAATGTTCCTCGCCGACGATGTGCGGGTCCAGGATGCGGCTGGTCGAGACCAGGGGGTCCACCGCCGGGTAAATCCCCATCTGGGTCAGGGCCCGGCTCAGGCTCGTCGAGGCGTCGAGATGGGAAAACGTCGTCGCCGGAGCGGGGTCGGTGAAATCGTCGGCCGGGACGTAGATCGCCTGGACCGAGGTGATGGAACCTTTTTTCGTCGAGGTGATCCGCTCCTCGAGTTCGCCCAATTCCGTGGCCAGGTTCGGTTGGTAGCCGACCGCCGAAGGCATCCGGCCGAGCAGGGCCGATACCTCGGCTCCGGCCTGGGTGAACCGGAAGATGTTGTCGATGAAGAGAAGGATGTCCTGGTTCATCTCGTCGCGGAAATACTCGGCCACGGACAAGGCCGTCAGGCCGACGCGCAGCCGGGCGCCCGGCGGTTCGGTCATCTGCCCGAAGATCAGGGCCGTCTTGTCGATGACCTTGCTTTCCTTCATTTCCAGCCAAAGGTCGTTTCCCTCGCGCGTCCGTTCCCCGACTCCGGCGAAGACCGAATAGCCGCCGTGCTTCATGGCCACGTTGTGGATAAGCTCCATGATGATGACGGTCTTGCCGACGCCCGCGCCGCCGAACAGGCCGATCTTTCCTCCCTTGAGGAACGGCTGAATGAGGTCGATAACCTTGATGCCCGTCTCGAACATTTCCAGCAGGGTGTTCTGGTCGTCGAGCGTGGGCGGCGGGCG
>CAYSGA010000180.1:0-4744 GCA_964430165.1 uncultured Eubacteriales bacterium | reverse complement strand
GCGTGGTTGGCTTTTGGATTTATTCTACTTATGATGGGGGAAAAGAGGCGCCTTTTTAAGGCCTGTCTTGGCTTGGCGGTGATATTCGCCTGCTTCCTCATCCTAAAATCTTCCGGCTTAAACAAAAATATCGTTATCAAGAATACACTTGAATCTCTCAATAAAAGCGCCTTGAGCCGGCTTCCTGTTTGGAAAGGTGGTCTAGATGCCGTGCGAGCGCACCCTCTCTTTGGACTCGGACTGGATCAATTACGGAAGACGCCGCCGTTAACTTTTGAAATCGAACATGTCAATTATGAATATGCACATGCCCACAACCAATTCATCCATATTGCCGCAGAGATGGGAATTCCGGCATTAATCGCGTATTTAGCGATTCTCATTGGCGCTGGATGGATGGCCATCGAAGTGATTCGGTCGAAGATGCCGGAGTGGATGGTTCTGAGTATGAGAGGATTGGCCTGGGGACAAATCGGATTTATGATTTTCGGAATCGCCGATGCCATTCCTCTCGGGTCTAAACCGGGGCTCTTTTTTTGGATATCTCTTGCCCTGATAACTTCGATTTATCTTTACGGGCGAGAAAATAAAATAATCGGGAAAATGGAAAAGAACGTAGAAACGGCCGTTTGCGATGCGTGAAGCGATCGTTTTTCTCTTAAAAATCTTGATAAAAAACGGGATCTGGATCTTTGGAGCCGCCTGGCTTCTTGCCGTCGGGAGCCAATTTATTTTTGCTAAGGGCGATAAGACAAATAATTTGAAGAGACGAATCTATATCGGTATCACAATTCTGATCGTTGGAACGATAGTTGCGCTGATCCCAATAAATTAATCGGTTTTCTGTCGGGGGGGGGCTATGCGATTTCTTCTAAAATTCCTTAGGATATGTCTTCTTACATGTGGAGCCGCGTTTATCATCGGGACAATCTGGATGGCGGCCGGAGGACCGCTCCTTTTTGACCGGTTTCTCATTAAAAACGAATCGCCGCAAAAGGCGGAGTATATCGTCTGCGTAACAGGGGGATTAACGGGTGATATTCTCCCCACGGAAGACGGCTGGCGAAGAATTTATATAGCGGTCCAACTTTATCTTGACGGATATGCGCCGAAAATCATATTCTCGGGGGGCGGATCCGGAAAAGTGACGGAAGCGGAGATATATGCGGAGGCGGCCGGTTGGCTCGGTTGTCCGTCCGGAGACGTCACATGTGAACCGGGAGCGGGATCGACGGCGGATCATCCCGAATTTCTCTTGCGAAGCAACCGGCAGGATTTAACGAAGGAATCCCGGTTGAACATTGTCACTACGCCGCTTCATTCCCGTCGAACGGCGGGCGTTTTCCGAAAAGCCGGGTTCAGCCAGGTTCGGATCGTATCCGCGTATACGGCCCAAAAAGTCATCGACCCGATCGTCGTAAGATCTTTGCGGACGTCACGATATGCGGGGCATGCCCCGAATGGGAAGCGATATGACGATATATTCAACCGGTTGAAATGGGGATCGGATACGTTGTTCACGAGTTTGAGGGAAGTCGCGGCCTTAATCTCCTACAAAATCAAGGGGAAGATTTGACTCTTGATCGAAAACTGCTCGTTTCCGTTGTTATGCCCTGCCTCAACGAGGAGCGGCGGATCATTGGCGCGCTGGGGAGCCTCGTTGACGACTGGATTCTGGCCGAGGGGGAAGTCCTCGTCATGGACGGCGGAAGCGTCGACGGGACTCTGCGATTAGTTGCGGAGTTCGCCGAACGCCGCGGCGGAACGGGAGCGGCGGCGTCGATCCGCGTTCTCGATAATCCGGGCCGCTATCAAGTCTTCGGTCTCAATGACGGGATCCGGGCGGCCCGCGGCGCATTCATCGTTAGGGCCGACGCCCATTGTCTCTATCCGCCCGGTTACGTCCGGACCTGTGTCGAGCTTCTTCGGGCGAAGGAATCCGAGGGCGCGGCCAATGTCGGCGGGGTTATGGAGCCGGTCGGAAAAGAATTCCGTCAGAGGGCCGTCGCCTTGGCCATGAGGCATCCCTTGGGCGTCGGCGACGCCCGGTTCCATCTCGGGACGAAAAGCGGTTTTACGGACACCGTATTTCTCGGAACATTCCGCAAAAGCGTTTTAGAGGACATCGGACTCTATGACATCGGCCAACGGACTAATCAAGATGCGGAATTGAACCTTCGCCTTCTCCGATCCGGCCGAAAAATCTATTTGGACCACACCATCCGAGTTCGTTATTTCCCTCGGGAGACGTTTACGGCCCTGGCCCGGCAATATTTCGCCTATGGACGAGGCCGGGCGCGGACGACCAGGAAACATCGCTGGGTGACGAGCTGGCGCCAGGTCCTACCGCCGCTTTTTGTCCCCGCCTCGGCCGCCGCGGTCGTCGTCGGATTCGTCCAACCTCTGGCTTGGCTACTTCCCGCGGCCTATCTCGCGGCCGTACTTCTCGGGGCGATTTTCATCCCGGTCGCCGGAGCGGAACGGCCGGCCTCTCTCCAAGGACGAATCGCCGCGGCCTGGGCGATGATCGTCATGCATTTCAGTTGGGGAACCGGATTCGATGGAGAGATTCTTCGATCGATCTTCGGGCGGGCGGAATGAAACGGATCCTCCGTATCGTTGCGGCTTTTATCCTAACGGCCGTGGCCGTCTGGTTAAGCTTTCGGAACATCGATTTGGCCGAACTCGGCAAAGCGTTCGGCCGCGTTAGATGGCTTTGGGCGCTGACGGCGGCGGCCAATACCGTGTTTTCCGTCTATATCCTGGGCCGGCGCTGGAAGATTCTGCTTCGTCCTCAAACCCGGATCCCATTGGGGAAACTGTTCCGTTTCAACATCCTCTCTCAAATGGTCAACATTGCCGCTCCCGCGCGGATGGGCGAATTTGTCCGGGCCTATCTCGTGTCCAAGGAGGGCGGCGCCTCGGTCTCGTTTACACTGGGAACTATTCTGGTCGAACACCTGCTGGATTTCTTTGTCTTTGCCGCCGTATGGATCGTAACACCCGCGTTGATGGCCGTAAGCGGTCCATTCGCCCCGCGCTCGGCTTTGAGGGCGTTGTTCTTCGTTCCGGCCCTGATCCTGATTTCCTTCGCCGTGTGGCCGAAGCTTTTTCAACGGGCTGCCGCTTTCGGTGTCCGCCTTTTTCCGTCGAAAATCCGGGAGCGAATCCTGCGGATCGTCCAGCAGGGATTGGAGGCTTTTGCGACGCTCCGGGGGACGAGGACGTCGACGGTTCTTGTCGCTTGGACGATCGGCCTGATCTTCAGCCAGATCCTGACTATTGCCCTGGTCTTTCGGGCGGTCGGCCTTTCTCTCGGTTTCGGTCCGGCCCTGATCGTTCTGTTGGCTATTCAAGCCGTCAGTCTTCCTCCTTCGGCCCCGGGGAAAATCGGGGTTTACGAATACGCGGTCATCCTGGCGCTGGCCGCTTTTGGGATCGGTCGGATCGAAGCCTTGGCTTGCGGGTTGATTCTTCATCTGACCGCTTCCCTTCCCAAAATCATCCTGGGTCTGGTATATTTAAGCGGTTCGGATATTCGCCTTCGGACGCTTCGCGCCGCGGAGGCCGGGGATAAGCAAACCTAAAGGGAACCAAATTGGATAGAGAACTGAAACGCTCGCTGATGATCGGCCTTGGGGACGTCCTCCTCGTTCCCCTCGCTTATGCCGGCGCTTATTTTTTCCGTTTTGGGACCATTGCTCTTTTCAAAGTATATTTTTCTCCGGCCTTTCTTCTGATGATGACGGCGGGATATCTGGCGGTATTTTACCTTTTTGATCTTTATGCCCTTTATCCAAAGACCATGGCCCGGAACTTGGCGGCCCGCGTCGCCTTGGCGGTCGGCGCGTCGGCATTTTTAGCTTCTCTCCTGAAATATATCTTCTTTCTTTTTCCGATCGGCCGCGGCGTTCTGGTCATCGCCAACACGATGCTGGTCGTTTTGATCTTTGTTTGGCGGAAGGTCGGATTTACGATTTTCCGGATGATTGAAAGGCCCTGTCAGGTCCTCATCTTAGGCCGCGGAAGGGGAGCCGTCGAGATCGCCGATCTTCTTCGCGCCCGGCCTCTGGATTATGCGTTTGTCGGATTTTTAGCGGAGGAGAGAGAGGCGGACGCCGGAGCCGGTCCCGTCCTTGGAAATCAGGATCGATTGTCCGAAATCCTCGAGGCCCAAGAAATCAATGTGGTTGTTCGGACGGAAGCGCCCGGAGGATCTGCTTTAACCGCGGCGGAGATACTCCGAGCCCACCGTCGGGCGGTGGAGGTCATCGACGTCTCGGAAATGTATCAGCGGTTGGAATTCCGGATCCCGATCGATTACACCAAGGACGAAAGTTGCTTTCTTAAAACCAAGGGGTTTGCCCTGGCCAACAATCTTTCGATTGGAAAGATCAAGCGCGCTTTCGATATCATCCTGGCAGGGGGATTGTTCGTGGTCAGTCTGCCTCTCTGGCCGTTGACCGCCCTGCTGATCAAGATCGAATCCCGGGGCCCGGTTTTCTACAGCCAGCGGAGAGTCGGGAAAAACGGGACCGAATTTCTTCTTCACAAATTCCGGTCCATGATCGAAAATGCCGAGGATGATGAGCCGGTGTGGGCGCGGGAGAACGACCACCGAATGACTCGTATTGGTCGGGTTCTTCGGGCGCTCCATCTCGACGAGTTGCCCCAGCTCTGGAACGTGCTTCGGGGAGAGATGAGCCTTGTCGGTCCGAGGCCGGAACGGCCCGAGTTTGTGGCC
>CAYSGA010000179.1:0-4746 GCA_964430165.1 uncultured Eubacteriales bacterium | reverse complement strand
TCGGCGGAGTCGTCGGAGAAGTCGAAGCGCCCGTGCGGGCCATCGGCGAGGTCCGGCCCCCGTCCCTGATCAAGCGGGTCGAACCCCTCTATCCGGACATCGCCCGCGAAGCCCGAGTGGAAGGCATCGTCATCATCGAGGCCCAAACGGACATTTACGGCCGCGTCCAGACCATCAAGATCCTTCGGTCCATCCCCCTGCTCGATCAGGCGGCGGCCGACGCCGTCCGGCAGTGGGTCTACGAGCCAATGGTCATCAACGGCCGCCCCCGCGGCGTCATCTTCACCGTCACCGTCCGTTTCACCCTGAAATAAGGCATGAGAAGCTTGTCACAGCTTTTGCATATTTAAAGGAGGTACGACAATGCAATTTGGTCTCGTCGAAATGTTCCAGTCCATGAGTGTTCTGGCCAAAGCGGTTTCTTTCCTTCTAGTCGGCATGTCGATCGTTTCGATTTATCTTCTGGTCGAACGAATCCTGTTCTACCGGAAGGCGAAAAATCTGTCCAAGGCCATCGCCCCGAAACTCGCCGACCTGCTCAAGGCCGGCCAGATCAAGGAAGCCCTCGCCCTGGCTTCGAAAAAAGAATACAAAGCCAGCCATCTGGCCCGGGTGACCGCGGCCGCCGCGACGGAATTTCTCGAGGGCAAGGAAGCCGGGCTCGCCTTCGAACAACAGATCGAGACCGCGGCCCGAGGCTGCGACCGCGCCGCTTCGATCTTCAACCAGGAGTTGAAACGGGGCTTGAGCGTGCTGGCCACGATCGCCACGTCGTCCCCGTTCATCGGCCTGTTCGGGACGATTTCGGGCATCATCAACGCCTTCAAGGGCATGGCCGCCACCGGCTCGGGCGGGATTTCCGCCGTCGCTTCAGGTATCGCCGAAGCCCTGGTGACCACGGCCTTCGGAATCGGCGTGGCCGTCATCGCTCTCTGGTGCTACAACTACCTGAACACGAAAGCCGAAGTCTTCGACGCCGAGATGTCCAACACGGCTTCCCAGGTCGTCGACTTCTTCGTCCGCAAACAAGCCAAGTAAGCCCGTTTCCTTTGACGGACTAGAGACACCCTATGAGCATTTCCATCAGCAACGGGAAGGAAACGATCCAGGCTTCGCCGAACGTCGTCCCCCTGTGCGACGTTCTTCTCGTCCTGCTGATCATCTTCATGTTGGTGACCCCGCTCGTTCAGAGAGGCGTGGACCTGACGCTGCCGACAGCGATCAATTCCGTATCCATGCCGGAATCTCCCAAAGTCGTCCTTTACATCCGCAAAGACGGCACGCTGTTCCTGAACCAGGACAAGCTGACCGTCGAAAGACTCCAGGCCAAGCTCGAGGAGGCCTTCCTGTCCTCAGAGGACGACAAACGGCTCTATCTGAGAGCGGACGGCGAAATCGAATATGGCAAACTACTCGAATTGTACGAAACGATCCGGGTGGCGGGCTACGAGAACATCGCCATCATCACCGACAAAAAGACCGATCGCAGCTGATTCGCCGGTTACCGAACCCGGGCGGCGGTTCGCCGCCCGGGTTTTTTTTATTTTCGGGAACGGCCGGGTAATCCTTCGTTCAAGCTTCCCGTCCGGTATCCGGAAAGATCGACGGCGACAAAAAGATATCCCCTTTTGCGCAGCCGGGACTCGATGCGCCGGCGCATTTCCTCCACCATCGCCCGGGAAAAATCCGCCGGGTCCAACTCGATCCGGGCGACCGTTCCGTGATCGCGCACGCGAAACTGTCCGAAACCAAGCCGGCGGAGGTCTTCCTCCGCTGCGGCCACCCGGGCAAGCGTCCGCCCTCGGATCGGGACGCCGTAAGGAATCCGCGAGGCCAGACAAGCTTGGGCAGGCTTGTTCCAGGTGGGAAGGCCCAGCTTTCGGGAATAGGTCCGGATTTCGACTTTCCTGAGCCCCGCCTCCTTGAGCGGCGACCGGATCCCCATCTCCCGGCTTGCGGCCGCCCCGGGCCGGAAATCGCCCTCGTCGTCAAGGTTCTGGCCGTCGACGATGGTCGCCGTCCCCTCCCGATCGGCGATTTTCCGCATCACCCGCCACAATTCTTTTTTGCAGTAGTAACACCGCCGGGGCGTATTTTTCACGAACCGCGGGTTTTCGGAGCCGGAATCGCGGATGATCTCAAAACGGACCTTGAAACGCCGGGCCAGGCGCTCCGCGGCCGCGGTTTCTGCGGCCGGATAAACTTTGGACGAGGCGATCACGGCATAAACGTCGCGGCCAAGAACATCGGCGGCGATTTTCAACAAAAACGCGCTGTCCGTTCCCCCGGAAAAGGCGACCAGAACTCGGCCCATCCCGCGGAGGATCTTCCGCAGGCAGGCGACCTTCGCCTCGAGGCGGCGGGGCACGGACGAACGCTCAGGGACGGTCATGCGCTTGTTTCCGGCCGGCGGCGATCCGGCCGACTTCCCGGACCAGGGCTTCGGCAATCCGCTTTTCGGGAATCCGTCGAAGGATCTTTCCCTTGACGAATAGGACGCCCGACGCCCGTCCACAGGCGACCCCGGCATCGGCTTCCCTGGCTTCTCCCGGGCCGTTGACGGCGCAGCCCATCACGGCCACGGTCAGGGGCGCGATCATGGAGGCCAAACGGCGTTGGACCTCCCGGGCGATCGACGGAAGGTCGACCTCGCACCGGCCGCACGTCGGACAAGAAACGACGTTGATGCCGCGCGACCGGAGCCCCATGGCGTCCAGGATTCGGTAGGCGACCCGGACTTCCTCCGCCGCCGGCGCGGTCAGGGAAACGCGGATCGTGTCGGCCAGGCCTTCGGCGAGCAACAGGGCCAGGCCGGCCGACGATTTCACCGCGCCGGGGAGCAGCGTCCCCGCCTCCGTAATTCCAGCGTGAAACGGATAAACGGTGCTTTGGGCCATAGTCCGGTACGCCTGGATCGTCCGCGGCAGGTCGGAGGCCTTGAGGGACACTTTGATCAACCGAAAATCGAGATCCTCCAGGATCCGGATATGCCGGAGGGCGCTTTCGGTCATCGCCTCGGCCGTCGCCCCCCCCCGGGTTTTCAGGATATCTTTTTCGATCGAGCCGGAGTTGACCCCGATGCGGATCGGGACGGACCGTTCCCCGGCCGCCCGGACGACCTCGCGAACCTTGTCGAACGAGCCGATCGTTCCCGGATTGAGCCGGAGCCCGTCGGCTCCCCCGTCCAAGCAGGCGAGCGCCAGGCGATGGTCGAAATGGATGTCGGCGACCAACGGAACCGTCGCCTGTTTTTTGAGGCGGGCGAACGCGCGGGCGGCCTCCTTGTCGGGAACCGCCAGCCGGACGATATCGCAGCCTTCCCGGGCGAGGCGGCGGATTTCGGCGGCCGTCGCCCGCACGTCCCGGGTGTCGGTCTTGGTCATGGATTGGACGCTGATCGGCGCCCCCCCCCCGATTTCCACGTTGCCGACCCGGATCCGGACCGTTTTGCGCCGGGGGAACATATCCGAGGGGTTTTCCTTCATGGATGCTATTATAACAGGATTTCCAACCCTATTGGCTTTCAGCCAGAAAGCACATTTCTTTGGCCTGGCCTTCACTCCCTAAGTCCGGTTCTTCACTCCGATCCGGCTTCCCTCGCCGGACCGTTTGGGGACAGGGCTGAAGACCTGTCCCCACCTCACCAGGACATGTCCGCTCCGGCCAGGCCGACTCTGCCGAATCGGAATCGTTTATTATAATCCCGACACTCCAGGATGTTTCTTGTTACGTAACCCGTGGGCTTGTTGCCACCGCCCGGATATTCGCGTTACCAATGATTGGCGGAACAATTAACGGGGGACGAAGGGTCGGTCCGGCGAATAGGCCGTCCTCAAGCTCCCAGGCTTTGCAGTCCTGCGCGACCTTCGGGAGCTAGGGCATAGCGGAGGGGGGCCCAAAAGATTGAGGGGAAAGGACTTCCCCCTCAACGAGCAACTGCGGCGCATCTTCGTGTGCGCCGCTTGCCCTGCTCCCCCTCCAGAATCGGTTATCGGCCTCATTCTTCATATGTCACCCGTTCTTGTTGCCGCCTAGATGACTCAGGAGTGTAGGATATCAGCCGGACGATTCAGGGTGATGCCGAGTCGGGGCGCCCCACCGCCTGTATTCCCCCGTAGCCGTTCGCTCCAGCTTTCCGGATTTTATGGCCGGCTGCAGCCAAGATCCCGGAGGCGACCCCCCGGAGCGGAGTGGGACCCTCGTCAGGGTGACGAAGCGGAGGGGGGATTGCCTCCGGGATCGGTTTGCAGGCCGGCCTCTAAGAATCTAGAACGGCAACAAGCTCTTCCAGCCGTTGGGGAGGCGCTTGGCGATGTCGTTCAGGATGACGAAGGCGATCAGGACGATGAAGATGACGAACCCGATCTGCATCCAGATCTGCCGCGCCTTGGGCTTCAGGTCTCGCCGGAGAAGGCCCTCGATGATCAGCACGAAGAGCTGGCCTCCGTCAAAAACCGGAATCGGAAAGAGGTTCAGGATTCCCAATTGGAGACTGATGATCGCGATCCAGCTCATCAGGGCGAGAAAGCCCATCTTCAGGGCGGCGTAGGAAAAATTGGCGATTTCGAGCGGCCCGGCGAGCTGCTTGGCCGAGGCCCGGCCGGTGAAGATGTTTTTCAGAAAATCAACGACCAGGAAGGCCAGGCGCTTGTTTTCCTTGAAGCTTTGGCCGATGGCCGGGAAAAAGTCATATTTCTTGACGACCGACTTGGCCGTCTGCAGCACCCCGATTTTTCCGACTTTACC
>CAYSGA010000178.1:0-4805 GCA_964430165.1 uncultured Eubacteriales bacterium | reverse complement strand
GGCGGTCGCGACGATGATTCTGGGAAATTTCGCGGCCCGTCGCCAGCGAAATCTCAAGCGGATCCTGGCGTACTCCGGCATCGCCCACGCCGGATACATTCTGATCGCCGTCGTTTCCGCCGACCCGGCCGGGCTGCTTTTTTACCTGGTCAATTACCTGTTCATGGGTATCGGCGCGTTCGCCGCGGTCATCGCCCTGGGCGGGCCGGGCCGCGAAACGCTCGACCTCGACGAATACGCCGGTGTCGGCCGGCGGTATCCGTGGATTGGGGGAATCTTCGCCGTGATTCTCGTTTCGCTGGCCGGATTTCCGCCGACGGGCGGATTCCTGGCGAAATTCTACGTCTTCAGCGCGGCCGTCCGCGCCGGGCATCTCGGCCTGGCCCTCGTCGGCGTCGCGACCAGCCTGGTTTCGGTCGCCTATTACCTGCGGATCGTCCGGGTCATGTTCATGAAGGAGCCAGAACGGGAATTGGAAGTCGACCCCGAAAATCCCGCCGTTTATCTTGTCTTGTTCTTCTGCCTCTACGCCGTCCTTCAACTCGGACTTTTTCCCGGCAACATCTTGACTCTTATCCGGCGGGCGGCCACCGGGTTTTAAATCGGTACCAGGTTAACCGTTTCCATAATGCGCACGCAGGGAAAGAAAACACGAAATAAGGAAACGGTTAACCTGGTACCGATTTAAACGAGCGGGGACAGGTCTTTAGCCCTGTCCCCTTTTAGAGGATGCTTATGAAAGACTTGATCGACAAGGTCCGGTCGCGACACCTCTCTTTCCACGGCCGCGAGCCCGAGATCGTCGCTTACGCTCCGGGCCGGGTCGAAATCCTCGGAAATCATACCGATTACAACGAGGGCTTCGTGCTGTCGGCGGCCATCGACGCTGGAATCGCCTTCGGCTTGTCGCCCGCCGAGGACGACGTCTGCACCCTGGTTGCGGCCGACCTCGAGGAAAGCGTCCGTTTTCAAGCCGTCGACCCGGGGCGGACGGACAAGGAACGCTGGTCGAATTACCCGCGCGGGGTTTTAACGTTCCTTCGGGAAAAATATGCGTTCCGCCCGAGGGGATTTGAGGGGACTTTCTGCGGCGATATTCCGATGGCGGCGGGGCTTTCCAGCTCGGCCGCCCTGGAAATCGCTTCCGGCCTGGCGTTTTCGGCCTTTCATGGAATCTCCCCCGAAAAAATCTCCCTCGCCAAAATCGGCCAGAAGGCCGAGCACGAGTTCGCCGGCGTGCGGTGCGGGCTTCTCGACCAGATCTCGAGCCTCTTCGGACGGGAACAAGCCCTGGTTTTCACGGATTTCCGATCGCTCGCCGTAGATACCGTGCCCCTTCCCGAGGGAACAGCCTTCATGATCGCCGATACCGGGGTCAAACACACGCTGGTCGACTCCGAATACAACGAACGGCGACAACGGTGCGAACAGGCGGCCGAGGCCTTCAGGCGCATCCTCGGGCCCCGGGTGAGGTCGCTCCGGGACGTGGCCTGGGCGGACGTGGTGAAATACCGCGACCGCCTCGATCCGGCCGTCTGGAATCGGGCTGCCCATCCGGTCGGGGAAAACAAGCGCGTCCTGGCCGGGGTGGCCGCTTTGAAACGCGGCGAAACCGCCGCCTTTGGCCGCCTCATGTTCGAATCCCACGAAAGCTCGCGGAAATATTTCGAAAATTCCTGTGCCGAGCTCGACACTCTGGTCGAGGCGACCAGTAAAATCTCCGGTATTTACGGCGCCCGTTTGAGCGGCGGGGGCTTCGGCGGAATCATCGTCGCTTTGATCGAGAAGGAGCGAGCCGCGGCGGTAGCCGAAGCGCTGACGGCGGCGTTTGTTTCCGTTTACGGCCGCCGGATCAAACCGCGGGTCGTCATCCCGTCGGCCGGCGCCCGAATCATTTGAATTCTGGAACCGGAACTCCGATTCCGGCCCGTTCCCAGCGTTCGGCTGTAGCCTCCAAATACAAACTTCCTCCTGTTCACCCCTGGCCTTCACACTCCCGGCATTGACAGGGCCGTTTACCCGGCGATATATTCGCCGCATGATCGAAAACGAAAATTCCCCGCTTGGAACGCGCCCCGGTAAAAGGCGCTTTCGAGCCATCATTTTTTGCTTGATTCTCGCCGCCGCGACGACCCCGGTCGCCGCCCAGCGGGCGGTCATCCTGGTCCGCCACGCGGAAAAAGCCGACGCGTCGAAGGACCCCGTTTTGTCCGAAGCAGGGCAGGCCCGCGCCCGGGCTTTGGCCGTCCTGCTCGCCCGAGCGGGAGTGACGGCCGTTTATGTCAGCGAGTATCAAAGGACGAAGCAAACGGCGGAACCGTTGGCCGTCGCCTTAAACCTGCCGGTTTACTCATTTCCTGCCGCCGACCCGGCGGGCCTCGTGGAAAGGCTCCGGGCTCTCTACGCCGACGACGTCGTTCTGGTGGTTGGACATTCCGACACGCTGCCCGACCTGATGCAACTCCTCGGTCACCCGGCCATGGAGACGATCGAAGACGACGATTTCGGCAACGTCTTCGTGCTGGTCCCGCGGGGGGGACAACCTCCGTTCGTTGTCCGGTTCCGGTACTGACGGCAGCCCGATTTTACTTCCGAATCAATTCCATCCGTTCGATAACATCCACCTCCAGGACGCGATCAACGACGTCCATCCCGGACGTCACCCGGGCAAACACGAAATATTCATGGTCCAGGCGGTCGCTGTCGACGGTGTTGACGTAAAACTGGGCATCGCCGGTGTCGCGGCCGCGGGTGGAGATTCCGACCGTTCCGCGCGTGTTGGATACCAGGCCGGATTCGTCGCGCATGAACGGGCCGTCGCCGGAATATTCGTTGGCGCCCGGGCTTCCCCCCTGGATGAGAAAATTCGGAATGACGCGATGAATCGTCAGCCCGTTGTAGTACCCGCTCCTGACGAGGGCGACGAACCGGGCGCAGGCGGCCGGCGCTTCGTCGATATCCAGAGCCATGTCGAACGACCCGTTGCCGGCCATCGTCACCCGGACCGCCGCCCCGCGCAGTTTTTCCACGTCCGATAACCGGGCGAACGTGACGGGGAGCCGCCGCGGCTCGATTTCCGGCTTCCGGCCGGTCCACCGGGCAACGACTTCGGCCGCAGCCGCCGCGACCTTCGGATCGAAATCCCCGACATATGCCGAGACGGATTCCGCCTGTTCTTCAGAGCCGAGTTCACCGAGCCGTTCGAGAATCGCCAGCCGCGGGTCGCGGGAGGTTTCCCGTTTTTGGGCGGTCAACCGGGCGAGGGCCGAAAGAAGCGCGGGGACAGCCCATTCGGCCGACGGGCTGCCTTTCAATCCGCCGGCGGCCGTGAGGATCAGCTGATAATCGTCGCGTTCGAGCGCGGCCCGGCACAAGTCGTCGACCGCGTGTCCTTTAAGGGCGATAAGCCCGGACAGGGCGGCGTTCCGAACGTTTTCGTGGGAATCTCCGGCCAACCGCTCGAGCGCCGGAACATCTTTCAGCCGGACGGCGGCTTCGGCCGCGTAAAGACGGACGACCCAGTCCGGGGCGTTCATTAAACCCGGAATGATTTCCCCGGCTTGGTCCGGAGCGATATTCGCCAGCGAAACCAACGCATGGCCCGCCATAAGTCTCCTTCGAGACGCGGACCAGCCGGAGACGGCCGCCCCGGCATCCGCAGTTCCGGCGGCGGACGAGCACGCGGAAGATAATTTTTCCGCGAGTTCCTTGAGTTTCGTGATGATCTGACCCGGAACGGTTCTTAATTGCCCGAGAAGATCGACGGCCAGAAGCGCCACGTGAGGAGAAGGATCGTCGACGGCCGCCGACACGGGGACGGGATCAAGGTCGAGTTTCACCCTCCCGTAAAGCCGTAGGGCTTCATAGCGGGCCATATCGGACCGGTCCCTCAGGCCGCGGCTCATGAAGCGCCCGACCGCATCCCCCGGGACCTGTTCGGGACCCATCCTCCCCAATCCGGTAAAAACCAACCTCCGAACCTGTTCGTCCGGATCGGCCGAGGCCGCCTCGAGCGTTTCCGCGTCAAGCCGGCCGGCCCAGGTTAGGGCCGTCATCGCCAGTCGGCGGATGCGGGCCGAATCTTCGGTCTCAACCGGGTTCCGCCCGGCCGGTAGTTGGGCCAGAATCACGGATTTCAGGCGGGCGACAAGGCCGTCGTCGGCCGAAATCTCCTTCACCTTCCGGCGGAGAAGAGATTCCATCCCTTTGACCGCACCATAGACTTCCGGCCGGCGGGCCGGATACGCTTCAGCATTTGTTTCCCCGGCAGCCGCGAGGAGGATTTTCTCCGCCCTGCGGTAATCCGTTTCGTCCGAATAGGCCAGTCGACCGATCGTCCGGACGATGACGCCGCGGGTCGCGGGGTCTGGTTCATTCTTCAACCGCGCCTCCAACAGGTCAAAAACCTTTTTTGCGACCGCCGCATTGTCCGCCGCCGTCCCGCCCGGTTTGATGTCGGTAAGACTTTGGGCCAAAGCATTGGCGGCCTCCGCGCGGACAGCCGCATCCGGATCAGAAAGCAAGGGGGCGATTTTTTCGACCAGCGCCGGACGGACCAACCGCCCCAGGCCGCGAACGGCGGTCCGCCGGATTCCGGCATCCGGATGTTTCAGGGCGTCGACAAGGATCTTGAGGGACACCGCGTCCTGAGCCCGGGAGTCCTCGGCTTCGAAGATCGCCTGGCGGAGGGCGGCGGGATCATCGGTCGCGGCCCGAACCGGCTTTTGAACCGCCCCGACCGCGATGTGCGCCGCCCAGAACAGCGCGCCGAATGTCGCAGCCTCCGGGCTGGCCCAGCATTCCAC
>CAYSGA010000177.1:0-4810 GCA_964430165.1 uncultured Eubacteriales bacterium | reverse complement strand
GCCTCAAGAATTTTCCGGGCAGAAAGAGCCCTTGGAGGAGGAAGATCATTAGGGTGATGACGACCGCTTCCGGAGTTCCGGCGAGAAGCTGAAGCGCCCAGAGAACCGCCAACGCGGCCGTTTTTTTAAATCCGGCGAGGGAATCCGAAAAGGCGACGAGAAGAATCCAGGGGGTCCAGGCGAAGGCGGCGACGTGGTTGTAAAATTCGAAATTCGAAAGATAAATTCCGCTGAAGAAAAAGAGAGACGTTCCAAAAAATGCGGCCGGCCGCGAAATGCGGAAAAACCGGTGGAGGCCGTAAAGCCCCAATCCGCCGATGATCACATGCAACAAATAATGGAACCGGAAAGCCGTAAAGAACGGCAGAATCAGATACAGCCAGGTCGAGGGATAGCAAACGGCGTTTTTCGGATTGGCCAGGAACGGCCGGCCGTTGCCGTGGGTGTCCGTCCAAAGGGCGAAATTTCCCTCCCGGAGAAGCTGGACGGTCAGCTGACGGGTCGGAATTTCCAAAATCGCGCTGTCCCGTTCGAACAGGACGCCGCCCTGGAAGAAGAAGCCACGGAAGAGAAAAAGAAAGGCGGCGAGGAACAGGGCGAGGTACGGGAGGTCGGCCGGGGCGAAACATTTCCGGAGCGGAAGCGCCGTTTCGGGAAGAAGCCCATCTTCGCGCCGGCGGCCGGGGGCCCGGAGATCTCCCCCGCTTTTTGAATCTTCCATCGGCCGAAGCATAATGCAACGCCGAAGGCGATGTCAAAAACGGCGGTCCGATCGACGGAAACCCGTCGCCCGTTTTCTCTTCCCCATGGACGGTCGCCGGCCGACCGGCTTCGAAGGGGTCTCCCCTCGGAAACAAAACTTGGATTTCGAATAGGTTTTTATTAAGATACGAGCCGGTGATGCCCAAAGACGAGCGACGAACGCGCTCCCGGCTCGAACTGTTTCTTTGCGGACTCGGGTTGGCGGCCTCGTTTGTTTTATTTGACCGGCTTATTTTTTTTGGATTGCGCGCGGGGGCGGCGCGATATTATGAAACTTTCAAAGCCGACAAGCTTCCTTGGGCGGGCACCGTGGGAGAAGGCGAGGGGCGGATTCTTGTTATGGGAACTTCGCGGGCTTACCGAGGGATCGATGAAGAGATTCTGGCCTCCGTCTTGAATAAGAAAGCATCCAACGAAGCCCGCCCGGGAAGCTACCCCGAATACAATTATTATTTCTACCAAAACTATAAAAAAGAATTCGGCCCGCCGAGCCTGGTCATCTATGGCCTGGATTATTTTATTTTTGAAAAAAACTCCGCGGGTATGCAGCGGGTCCATCCGGAAGTTTCTTCGCCGCTGGTGAAGCGGGACCCCGAGGACGTCGTGAATCCAGCTTCGCCTTGGCTGAGCCGCGTTTCCCGGCTCTATCGCTTCAAGCCGGAAATCGACGAGTTCTTCGCCGATTTCTTTTCATCCGGACGGTTGGACGGGGATGAGACCGGAAGTCCGGAGAATCCCGAAACGTCCGCGAAAACGGATCTTC
Source organism: uncultured Eubacteriales bacterium (assembly GCA_964430165.1). GTDB lineage: Bacteria > Acidobacteriota > Aminicenantia > Aminicenantales > UBA4085 > JAAZPG01. The sequence goes on along the minus strand of CAYSGA010000177.1, from coordinate 3,285 downwards.
CGACTCACCAAAAACGCAGATTCAAAATACCGCGCGGGGTGACTCTCCGGAGACCGCCCCAATGGCCGAAACGGTTCTATAACCCTTTCCCCGGAAAGGAAGGCCCGTTTCTCGTGCGGCTGCTCGAGGACCTGGGCACGGACGGTGTTCCCGTCTTTCTTGTCTTCATTCCCGATTATATCGGTTCCTACGAGACCAATATCGAGCAGGACAAATTCAAAGATGATATCCGTCGGTTGAGCAAGGCCCGGAAAAATACCCTGGTTCTCGATTTCAACCGCCCGGATCATTTCGACCTTGGCGATCCCCGTCTTTTCTGGAACGGAGGATGGGGCATCTCCAACTGTCATCTTAATCCCCAGGGGGCGGCCGTGTTCACTCGAAAATTGGCCCTGGACATCACAAAGGCCCTCGAAGCCGGTTTCGCGGATCACCAATGAAAGTCGGTCGAACCGACCTCGCCGGTCGTCTATCCGCATGTGTCCGGCGCGGTCGCCGGAGGAAAGCCCGGCTCTAACGCGCCTGGCGTTTCTTGAATAATCCGTAAATGAAAAGAATCACCAGCGCTCCGACAACGGAGCCGATGAAGCCGGCGGATTGGCCGGGCTCGTAAAGTTTGAGCCACTGGCCGCCGTAGGACGCGACGAACGAGCCGGCGATCCCCAGCAGGAGGGTCACGATGAGGCCCATGTTTTCCTTGCCGGGATAGATCAGTTTGGCCACGAATCCGGCCGCCAACCCCAGGAGAGCCGTCCAGACGATATGCATGTTATTCCTTCCTCTCCGGGCGAGGGTTGCGGCTTGACCGTCCCTCCCGCGGATCTCAATTCGTTCCGAAAAATAGTGAAAACGCGGCGGATTGTCAAGCCTTCCTTTCCGTTCTTGCCTCCTCTCCCCGGCCGGGAGTATCATGTTCCCTTGAGCGAAGACACCGTTTTCGATTTTGAGGGAGGTTTTCCATGAAAAGTTTATCGTTGTCCTTCGGGAAAAAAACCCTGGCTGCGGCCTGCCTGATGGCGTTGGCGGCAGTGGTTTCGCTCTTTTCCGGCTCTCTCCGGCCGCTGGTTGCGGACGTTGAGGCCAACCCCTTCTTCTCGGATTTCGACACGCCCTTCCAAGTCCCGCCCTTCGAGCGAATCAAGCCGGAGCACTTCCTTCCGGCTTTCGAGAAAGGGATGGCCGAGCAAAGGGCGGCGATCGAAGCCATTGTCGAAAACCCGGCCGTCCCCGATTACGAAAACACCATCGCGGCCCTGGACCGGTCGGACAAGTTGCTGGACTCGGTCAGCCGGGTGTTCGGTGGATTGACCTCGGCCAACACCAATGACGACCTCAAGTCCCTCCAGAAAGAGGTCTCCCCCCGCCTGGCCGCCCACCGGGACGAGATCACCCTCAACAAGAAGCTGTTTGAACGGGTGAAATCCGTTTACGAGAACCGGGCCGCCCTCGCCCTCGACCCCGAGCGGTCCTTTCTCCTGGAGAACCTCTACAAGGGCTATATCCGTAACGGCGCCGGCCTCAACGAGGAGGACCAGGCCAAGCTCCGGGACATCAACCAGAAACTGTCCCGGCTGGGGGTCCAGTACGGCCAGAACGTCCTGAGCGAAACCAACGCCTTCCGGCTGGTGGTCGAGAACGAAGCCGACCTGGCCGGCCTTCCGAAATCATCGATCACGGCGGCGGCCGCGGCCGCCAGGACGGCGGGGATGGAAGGCCGTTGGGTCTTCACCACCCAGAAGCCGAGCATGCTTCCCTTCCTCATGTACGCGAAGAACCGCGGCCTCCGGGAGAAGCTGTACACGGCCTACATCAAGCGCGGGGACAACGACAACGAGTCCGACAACAAGCGGGTCCTGTCCGACATCATCAAGCTTCGGGTCGGGCGGGCCCGCCTGCTCGGCTACAAGACCTACGCCGACTACATCCTGGAAACCCGCATGGCCAGGAATCCCCAAAACGTCTACGACCTCTTAAACCGGCTGTGGGCCGCGTCCTTGCCCGTGGCCAAGAGGGAGGCCCGCGAGCTCCAGGCCATCATCGACCAGGAAGGGGGAGCGATCAAGCTGGCTCCCTGGGACTGGTGGTTTTACGCCGAAAAGCTGCGCAAGGAAAAATACGACCTGGACGATGCGGAACTGAGGCCTTACTTTGGGCTGGCCAATGTCCGGGACGGCGCCTTCTGGGTGGCCAACCAGCTCTACGGGTTGACCTTCGAGCCCATCCCGGGACTCCCGCTTCCCCACCCGGACGCCCAGGCTTTCCAAGTCAAGGAGGCGGACGGATCCCATTGCGGGGTCCTCTACTTGGACTTCCATCCGCGGGCCAGTAAGAACGGCGGGGCTTGGTGCGGCACCTACCGAAGCCAGAGCCGGCTGTTCGGCCGGGAGATCGATCCCGTCGTGACCATGGTCATGAATTTTTCCCCGCCCTCGGAAGGCGATCCGGCCTTGATCACCCTGGAGGAGGTGGGGACGCTGTTCCACGAGTTCGGACACGCCTTGGACAACCTGCTGTCCGACATCACCGCCGGCACCACCTTCCGGTCCCCGGATTTCTCCGAGCTCCCCTCCCAGATCATGGAGCACTGGGCCGCCCATCCGACGGTCATCAAGCATTACGCTAGGCATTATCGGACCGGCGAAACCATCCCCGACGCGCTTATCGGCAAGATCGAAAACAGCAGCCTGTTTAACCAGGGATTCACTACCGTGGAATACCTGGCCGCCAGCCTCCTGGACATGAAACTCCACACCCAGACGGAGCCCCGGGATCTCGATGTGAACCGCTTCGAGAAGGACTATTTCGAAGAAATCGGCCTGATCCCGGAAATCACCAGCCGCTACCGGAGCACCCACTTCACCCATATTATCGGCGGGTACGCGGCGGGTTACTACGGCTATATCTGGTCCGGGGTTCTGGACGCCGACGCCTTCGAGGCCTTCAAGGAGACGAGCCTGTTCGACAAGGCCACGGCCGACCGGTTCCGGAAAAGCGTTCTGGCCCGCAACGGCACGGCCGACTACATGAAGATGTTCGTCGACTTCCGCGGCCGGGAGCCGAAGATCGAGCCCCTGCTGAAAAAACGGGGCTTGACGGAGTGAGCTGATTATTTTTTATCCGACGCGCCGGGTTTGATCAAGGGGACGCCGTTTTTACAGAACGGGCAGGCGTCCGGCTCGAAGGCTTCGATCTTGAGGGCGAGAAGCGCGCCGACGGGCCGGCCTTCGATCGGCACCGCGCCGCCGGTCCGGTCGACCAGGACGTAGACGCCGCGGACGGCCGTCT
>CAYSGA010000176.1:0-4814 GCA_964430165.1 uncultured Eubacteriales bacterium | reverse complement strand
CCGGTCACGTTGCCCAGGAGCTTCCGGTAGCGGGCTTCGTGTTCCTTCTCGACCCTGGCGATCATCCGGAAGGTGGTCGCGATTTCAGGGAACCCTTCGGTGTCGGCAGTCGCGGCGCAGTCCTTGTAGATCATCGACCACTCCTCGAGTTCGCCGTCGGCCGCGGCCTTGAGGTTTTCGGCCGTAGTGCCGATGGTTCCGGCCGGATAAGCGGCCGTGATCTCCACCGCGCCGCCTTCGAGCGCTTTGAAGAACAGTTTGGCGTGCTCCTTTTCGTTTTCCGCGGTTTCCAGGAAGACCGCGGAGATTTGTTCGTAGCCCTCTTTTTTCGCGGCGGAGGCGAAGTAGGTATAGCGGTTGCGGGCCTGGGATTCGCCGGCGAAGGACGTCAGCAAGTTTTTCTCGGTCTGGGTTCCTTTAAGCGATTTCGGCATGGGGTTCTCCTTTTTGATTTCAGGCCTTCCAGAGGCCGTGCAGGTTGCAGTATTCGCGGGCGGTGACTTTTTCGGCCTTGACGCAGAAAAAGGCTTCGGGCGCCTGGCCGGGCTTGAGAAATTCCCGGTAGGCCTTGCCGTCGGCGATGAGCTCGATCCAGGCGATGTAATGCTTTTCCTCCATCGGGTGGGCGACGGCGCCGATCTTGACGTTCCAGCCGTCCAGGGTTTTTTCGACGATCGGGACGTGTTTTTCCTTCGAGGCATCGACCGTGTTTTCGGTCATCAGCTCCATCGGCTGTCCGCAACAGACGAGTTCGCCGCCTCCGGCGGTCAGAACCTCGACGATGTTGCCGCAGATCGGGCAGCGGAACACTTGGAGACGTTTGGTGGCTTTAGGCATGGGAAGCCCTCCTTTTTGGGGTGGTTTGTTTATTTCGACCCGGGGAAGCGGCGGACCGGACGCCGTTCGCCCGGCAATCGCGGCAGACCCCCTTGAAATAACCGTGGACTTCGTCGATCCGGTGGCCGTTGATCTCGCCGGCCAGGCCGCTAGCACAGGAAATTTCGATGTCCAGGATGCGCCCGCAGTCCGTGCAATAAAAATGATGGTGGGGGGGCATAACGCCGTCGTAGCGGATTTCGTCCGGGTCGATCGTCAACGCCCGGACCAGGCCCCTGGCCGCGAACAGATCCAGGGTGGAATACAGAGTAGTCTTGGACAGGGTCGGGATCTTGCGGATGAGGGCGGAGTGGAGGCCGCGAATTGTCAAGTGGGAACAGTTGTCCATGACGGCGCCGAGGATCGTCAACCGCTGAAACGTCGGCTTAACCCCGCAGCCGACCAGAATGTTCCGGAGGACGTTCGTGTTTGTAATCATTACAAATTTGATTATGAACGAACGGCCGGCGGATGTCAAGGCCCCCCGAGGATGCGGCCGCCGCGGCTTCCGGCTCGTTGACAAAGGTTTTTTTTATAGATAGCATAAGGGCAAATCCGCGGAGAGGAGGAGTTGCGATGAAAAGAAACCGGATTCTTATGATGATGGCCGTGGTCGGGCTTTCGCTCGTGTTTGCCGCTTCGGCCGGGGCCCAGGAGACCTGGATTATCGATATTCTCGGCAATCCGGCCCGGTATTGGAATACGACGGTGACCGTCGTCGGTCAGGTCCAGGCGGTCGCGCCCAATCCCGCCGGAACGACCCGGGGGACGTATACGATTCTGGACGAAAGCTGCCCGAATCCGCTGACGATCCGGACTAACGATCTTCCTCCGGTCAGCCGTAATTTCAAGGTAACGGGGGTCATCATCCAGGATCCGACTGCGGCCAATGTCCCGATCATGAAGGAAATATCCCGCTCGGCGCCGGGGATGGCCAACGCGACCCTCTACCTCCTGATTGCCGCGGGCGCGGCCTTCCTCTTCCTCCTGATCATCTTCATCGTTCTGCTGACGAAGCCCAAGAAACGGGCGGCCGCGGAGGAGACCATCCGGCCGGCGGCCCGGCCTTCGGCCCCGGTCGACCCGTCCAAAACGACCCGGATCGCCTCCGTTCCCCCGACCGTCGCGGCGGCTCCCGGCGGGGCTAAAACTCAGGTGTTCCTCAGTCTGGGCGCCGATATCGTTGTCGACAAAGGACCCGACAAGGGAAAGGAGTTTCCGCTCCACCAGCAGGTGACGACCGTCGGCCGGCCCGGGACGCGGAAAAACGACATCGAACTCAACGACGACACCGTTTCCAAGGAACAGGCCGCGATCTATTACGATAACGTCAAGAAAGAATTCACCGTCGCCAACGAAAGCGTGACGAATCCGACCCGGGTCAACGGCCAGCCGATCAGCGGTCCGACGCTGATCAAAAACGGCGCGCTGATCGAACTGGGACGCACCGTCCTGCAATTCAAGAAAAGCTGACCCCCCCGGAATCGAGGTTTGGTGTTTCCGAGAATAGAGGCGTTCGGTCGGAGCGACGCCGGTTGCATCCGGGAAGTCAACGAGGATAATTTTCTGTGCTTGGACCTTTCCCCCGATGGCGCCGGGACGCGGCCCGCTTCATTTCTTCTGGCCGTCGCCGACGGTATCGGCGGACATGCCGGGGGGGCGGTCGCTAGCGCTATGGCCGTTCAAATCCTTCGAGAGGACATCAAGCGGGTGGACGGAATCGACCCCCGGATGTATCTCGACGACATCTTCCGGAAGGCCAACCGGATGATCTTCGAGCGGGCTTCCCGAGAGCCCGTCTTTGCCGGGATGGGAACGACGTTCGTGGCCGCGATCGGAAGGGGGGAGCGTGTCTTCCTGGCCAACGTGGGCGATAGCCGGGCATACCTATTCCGAGACGGCGACCTCCGCCAATTGACGGAAGACCATTCCTGGGTGGGGGAACAGCGGCGCCGCAACCTTCTCAGCGAGCAGGAAATCCGGCGGTCGCCGTTTCGTTCGATGATCACCCGGTCCCTGGGATATAACGAAAACGTGGATGTGGACACGTTCGATGTTCAAGCCGGGGAAGACGACATCCTCCTGTTCTGTACGGACGGGCTCTACGGGCTCGTTCCGGAAAAAAGAATCGCCAAAATCTTGAAGAAGCAACGGGAGCCGAAATCCGCCTGCGACGCCTTGATCGCCGCGGCGAGGGACGCGGGCGGCGACGACAACATCACCGCCGTCGTCGTCTCCTACCGGGAATCGAAGAGCGCTTCGACGGTCCGTCTTTCGGACACCGTCCGGATTCCGCCCGTTCCGGAAAAACCGTGAGAATCCCCGGCCGGACGGTTCTCGGCGGATGCCTGCTGGCCCTCTGCTCCGCCGTCGTCCCGGCCGTCCAAAACGTTTCCCTCCAGCGCATTGACGTCAGCCGGCTTCCCGAAATCCATGTCTATTTCACCGTCACCGACGACAAGGGGGATTCGGTGATCGGCTTAACCGACAGGGAAATCACGGTGGCCTGCGACGGAATCGACCAGCCCGTCACCGGTCTTCAGTCGGCCGTCGAGGGCGGGGAGGCCATGGCCGTCGTCCTGCTGTTCGACCGAAGCGGCAGCATCCGGTCGGCGATCGACCAGGCCCGGGAGGCCGCCGCCGGCTTCATCCGCCGGTTGGCCGAAAACGACCAGGTCGCGGTCGTGAGCTTCGACCAGAAGATCACCGTCGACCTCCCCTTGACGACGGACAAAGTGGCCGGGGAAGCGGCGATCCGGGCGCTCGTTCCCGGAAGCAACACGGTTCTCTTCGACGCCGTTCGCGCGGGCCTCGCCGAGGCCAGAAAAGCCGCGACCCAGCGCCTCGCCTTGATCGTTCTCAGCGACGGCAAGGACACCCGAAGCCGGGCGACCCTGGCCGAGGTTGCCGCCGAAGCTAAAAACGAAGGCGTGGCCGTGTTCACCGTCGGGCTCGGAACCGCGGTCGACGCGGATGTCCTTCGGATATTGGCCGAATCGACCGGAGCCCGCGCCTTCGCCGCCCCGGGCCCGGACGACCTTCTCTCGCTCTATCAAATCATCGGCGAACAGATGAAAAACCAGTACCACCTGACGTTTCGTCCGGCGTTCGGCCGGGACGAGGCCTGGCATAAAATGGAAATCCGTGTCGGCCCGCCGGGAGGGAGCATGCCCGCCGCGGCGGCGGAGCGCGAGTTCATCGCCTCGACGGGGCCCGGCGTCAGCCGGGCGACCCTCGGCGGATTTGAACGCCGGGTGACCGAACGCCGCTATCTCGAGCACGCGGGCCTGGGCGCGGCCTTCGGCGCTCTGTTCGGCTTGTTGTTGGTCGCGCTTCTGAAACTCCTCCGGCCCGACTTGAGGCTTCGCCCCGTCGCGGTCGTCGGGTTGATCCTTCTCGGCGCCCTGCTGGGGGGCCTGGCCGGGGGCATTCTCGCCTCGCTTTCGTGAATCCACATGTCTGAACAGCGCATCGGTAAATACGTTATCGAGAGCGAGCTCGGCCGCGGGGCGATGGGCGTCGTCTACAAGGCTGTCGACCCGGTCATCGGCCGGACGGTCGCCATCAAGACCATCCGTTTCGACGTCCTTGCGGATTCCGGGCAGCGCGGCGAAGCCCAGAAACGCTTTTTGCGGGAGGCCCAATCAGCGGGCGGATTGACTCATCCGAACATCGTCACGATCTACGACATCGGAGAAGCGGGCGGGACGGCTTACATCGCCATGGAGTACGTCGAGGGTCGAAGCCTCGAATCCCTGCTGGCGTCCGGGACCCGTTGGGACATTTCCCAAATCGTCCCGTTCGCCTTCCAGATGGCCGAAGCGCTCGACGCGGCCCACCGGAAAGGCATCGTCCACCGCGACATCAAGCCCGGCAACATCCTCGTCGATGACGATGGTCGGCCGCATGTCGTTGATTTCGGGATCGCCCGCATCTCC
>CAYSGA010000175.1:0-4820 GCA_964430165.1 uncultured Eubacteriales bacterium | reverse complement strand
GAGCCACGCGGGATGGACTGATCGGTAAAAAAGTCGGGATGACCCAGGGCTACGACGCCGCGGGCAACGCCCTTCCCCTCACGGTCATCAAGGCCGGACCGTGCACCGTCGTTCAAAGAAAATCGACGAAGCGCGACGGCTACGAGGCCATCCAGCTGGCCCTGATCGAGGACCGCCCGGCCAAGAAACCCGGCAAGGCCCTCCAGGGTCATTACGTCAAATCGGGCGCCCCGGTGATGAAAATCCTCCGGGAGGTCCGATGCGGGGGCGAAAACCCGCTCAAGGAAGGCGACCAGATTTTCGTCGACGTCTTCAAGGCCGGGGAAAAAGTGGCCGTCACCGGGACCTCCAAGGGGAAGGGATTCGCCGGCGTGGTCAAGCGGCATCACTTCGCCGGCGGCGCCGGGGCGCACGGCTCGATGTTCCACCGGGCCCCCGGGTCCATCGGTGCGTCCTCCTATCCCTCCCGGGTTATCAAAGGCCTCCGGATGGGCGGCCGGATGGGCGGCGACAGGGTGACCGTCCGCAACCTGGTTGTCTTTGAAGCGGACAAGGCCAACAACATCCTCGTCGTCCAGGGCCCCGTCCCCGGCCCCAACGGCGGATACGTCCTGATCCGGAAAGCGTAAAGGCTTCGCCATGCAGAAAGCAAAAGTTGTCGACCGTAAAGGCGCCGTCAAGGCCGAGATCGACCTTCCGGAGAGCATTTTCGACTATCCGGCCAAGGGCCATCTCGTGTACGAGGCGGCGGTCAATTATATGGCCAATCAACGCCGGGGCACGGCCTCGACCAAAACGCGGGCCGAAGTCAGCGGATCCAACCGCAAGCCCTGGAAACAGAAAGGCACCGGCCGGGCCCGGGCCGGTGCCACCCGCAGCCCGCTGTGGCGGAAGGGCGGCACGACCTTCGGACCCAGGCCCCGCGATTATTCCTACGAACTGTCCAAAGAATCCAAGCGAAACGCCCTCCGGGCGGCGCTCGCGGCCAAGCAGACCGAGGGCCGCATCCTCATTCTCGATAACCTGGCCCTGGCCGCCCCCAAGACCAAGGATGGGGCGTCCCTTTTAAAGGCCTTGAAGGTGACTTCGGCCCTGGTCGTCGACCTCGGCGCGAACAAAAATCTGTTCATCGCCCTCCGGAATATTCCCAAGGTCAAGCCCGTCGATCCGTCCCGGGTCAACACCCACGACGTCGTCGGCCACGACTGGTTCGTGGCCGGGCGGGACGCGTTCACGGCCTTAATGGAGAGACTCCAGTGAGCAAGGATCCCACCCAGATCATCCTCCGTCCTGTGATCACCGAAAAAAGCACGGTCCTGAAGGAGCGGAACCACGAGGTCTGCTTCGCCGTCGCCCGGAGCGCCAACAAGACCGAAATCAAGAAGGCCGTCGAACAGCTCTTTAAAGTGAAGGTGGAAGCCGTCCGGACGCAGATCCGGCCCGGCAAGGAGCGGCGCGTCGGGAAGAGCTCGGGATACCGGTCCGATTGGAAAAAAGCCTTCGTTCGACTGAAGGCAGGCGAAAAAATGATCGAATACTTCGAGGGGGCCTGATATGGGCATTAAATCTTATCGACCCATCACGGCCGGACAACGCCACAAAACCGGCCTCATGTATGAAGAACTGACCGGAGATCGGCCGCACAAACCCCTACTGGAGTTCCTCTCCAAAACGGGCGGACGCGACAACCGGGGGCGGCTGACGATGCGCCACCGGGGCGGCGGTAACAAGACGATGTACCGCATCATCGATTTCCGCCGGGATAAAATCGACGTCCCCGGCGTCGTCGAAACCGTGGAGTACGACCCGAACCGGTCCGCCTTCATCTCGCTGGTCAAGTACCGGGACGGTGAACGGCGCTATATCCTGACGCCGCTGGAGATGAAAGTCGGCCAGACGATCGTTTCCTCTGACAAGGTTGTGGACATCCTTCCGGGCAACGCCACTCTGCTTCGGAACATCCCGCTCGGCACGGTCATCCACAACATCGAGATCCACAAGGACCGGGGCGGCCAGATGTGCCGGACGGCCGGTTCCGGCGCTCAGATTCTGGCCAAAGAAGGCATCTTCGCCCAAGTGCGGCTGCCCTCCTCCGAGATCCGCAAGATTCACCTCGAATGCCGGGCGGTTATCGGCCAGATCGGCAATCTGGACCACCAGAATATCAGCATCGGCAAAGCCGGCCGGAATCGGTGGATGGGCTGGCGGCCTCATGTCCGGGGCACGGCCATGAACCCGATCGACCATCCCCACGGGGGCGGCGAAGGCAAATCCAAGGGCGGCCGCCATCCGGTCAGCCCGGAAGGCATCCCAACCAAGGGATTCAAGACCCGGCAGAACAAGCGGACGCAGGTCTTCATCGTCCGGAGAAGGAGTAAATAACCATGGGCCGTTCGATCGCCAAAGGACCGTTCATCGACACCCATCTCGTGGAGAAGGTTGAGGCCCAGGCCGGTCAAACACAGAAGAGGACCGTCATCCGGACATGGTCCCGCCGTTCGACCGTCATCCCCGAAATGGTCGGCATGACCATCGCCGTTCACAACGGCCGCAAGTTCATCCCGGTGTTCATCACGGAGAACATGGTCGGCCACCGGCTGGGCGAATTCTCGCCCACCCGGACGTTCAAGGGCCACACCACGAAAGCGGCCAAAGCGGTGAAGGTGGGGGCTTGATATGGAAGCGCCTAAATACGTCTCCTCGGCCGCGACCCGCCACGTCCGCCTCTCCACCCAGAAGGCGCGCCTGGTGGCCGACCTCATCCGGAAGCGCCTGGTCGGCGAAGCCCTGACGATCCTTCGGTTCAACGCCAAGGCCAAACCCGCCCTGATCCTGGAAAAGACGCTCCGCTCGGCGATCGCCAACGCCCAGCAGAAGAACGCCGGGCTCGACGTCGACAAACTGGTCATCGGCAAGATCGTCATCAACCAGGGACCGGCTTGGAAGCGGATCCGTCCGGCTCCCCAGGGCCGGGCCTACCGGATCCAGAAACAGACGAGCCACGTGCACGTCTACCTCGTAGAAAAGACAGGGAGGTAACCCGTGGGACAAAAAACGCATCCGCACGGCTTCCGGCTCGGATTCAACAAGCAATGGAGTTCCCGCTGGTTCGCCAAGGGCCCCGAATACGCCCGTATCATCCATGAAGACCTGAAGATGAAACAGGAAATCAAGAAGAAATATGCCCACGCCGGGATTGCCGAAGTGGCCGTCGAGAGAGTCGGCCCGAAAATCCGGGTTCTCATCTTCACCGCCCGGCCCGGGATCATCATCGGCCGCGGCGGCAAGGAAATCGAAAGCCTGAAGCATCACCTGGAGGGCATCGTCAAGCGGGAGGTCTACGTGGACATCCGCGAAGTCGAAAAGCCAGAACTCGTCGCCCTGCTCGTCGGCGAGGGCATCGCCATTCAGCTGGAAAAACGCATCGCCTACCGCCGGGCCATGCGCAAGGCGGTCGAAATGGCCCTGAAAATGGGCGCCAAGGGGATCAAGGTCATGTGCGCCGGCCGCTTGGGCGGCGTCGAAATCGCCCGGTCGGAATGGTACCTGCGCGGCCGGCTGCCGCTCCAGACGCTCAAAGCCGACATCGACTACGGCTTCACCGAGGCCTTCACGACCTACGGCCAGATCGGGATCAAGGTCTGGATTTACCGCGGCGACGTGGAAAAACCCAAGATGACGTCGCAGACGGCGGAGGTTGAGGAGATCTGACCATGCTGATGCCGAAGAAAGTCAAGTTCCGGAAGCAAAGCCGGGGCCGGATGGCCGGGCAGGCCAAACGCGGGGCGACCCTCTCGTTCGGTCAATACGGGCTTCAGGCCTGCGAGTGTTCCTGGCTCACCGCCCGCCAGCTCGAAGCGGGCCGGATCACCATCACCCGGTTCATGAAACGGAGGGGGAAGCTCTGGGTGCGGTCTTTCCCCTGGAAACCGGTCACCAAGAAACCCACCGAAGTCCGCATGGGCAAGGGCAAGGGCGACCCGGAATTCTGGGTCGACGTCATCAAACCCGGACGGATCGTTTACGAGCTCGAAGGCGTGACCGAGGACATCGCCCGCGAGGCGATGCGCCTGGCGGCCCAGAAGCTCCCGATGAAGACGCGGTTCATCACCCGGGAAAACAGGGAACTCCGATGAAACTCAGCGAACTCCGAGAATTGTCCCAGGACGAGCTCGGCGCGAAAAAGGCCGAGCTCAAAGACCAGCTCTTCAAGCTCCGTTTCCAGCACTCGCTGGGCCAGCTCGAATCGACGGCGAAACTGCAGTCCCTCCGCAGGGAGATCGCCCGGATCGAGACTCTGGTCGGCGAAGCGGACCGGAAAGCGAAGGCAAAATAGGAAACGGCCATGAACTCCAAAGAACAGACTCCCTCGCGGAAGACGACCAAGGTCGGCACGGTCATCGGCGCCAAGATGGCCAAGACCGTCACCGTCCAGGTCGAACGGCAGCACCGTCATCCGCTCTACAAGAAAATCGTCCGGACCCGGCGGGTTTTCCTGGCTCACGATGAGCACGGAAAGTGCAAGGTCGGGGACGTGGTCCGTATCGTCGAAACGCGCCCGATCAGCCGGCACAAGCGCTGGCGCGTAGTCGAGATCCTCGGCCTCGTCCCCCAAAGCGTCGCCTCGGATCTCGGTGAGGCCCAGTCATGATCCAGCAATACACGATTCTCAAGGTTGCGGACAATTCCGGCGCGCGCCGCATCCGGGCGATCACCCCGTTGGGCGGCGGCACCGGCCTCGTCTGCTCCATCGGCGACATCATTTCGGCCTCCGTCCGGGCGGCCGAACCGGAAAGCAAGGTCGAAAAGGGCAAGGTGAT
>CAYSGA010000174.1:0-4854 GCA_964430165.1 uncultured Eubacteriales bacterium | reverse complement strand
GCCGAGGATGAAGACGAGGGTTCGCTCAGAGGAGGGCAAGGCGGATGATGAGGACGGCCGTCAGGGCGGTCATCAGGAGGAGAAGGGCGAGGATTTGACGGCGGTTCAGGCGCATCCGATTTTCTCCAGGTTCCGCACGAGGGCGGTTTCCTGGGCCGGCCCTAAAGTTTTCTTGACCGCCAGCACTTCGGCCGTCAGGATTTCGTCATAGCCTTGGACGATGGTTCGAAACACCTCCTCCGGCAAATGTTCGACGCTCAAACGGAGGGCGGCGTCCACTTCGACGCGTCCGTCGAATTGAAGGGCCATTTTCTGGAAGATCGGGCCCAGGGAAGGCTTGACCTCGTCCAGAGCCCGGTTGAGGACGGAACCGGCGACCGGACCGATTTCCTTGGAAACGAATTTGAAAATGAAGGCGCATTTTTCGTTGAGGGCTTCGAGAATCCGGCCCTGTTCCGCCCCCGGCGAGGCGAGGGGAGCGCCCTTGGCCGGGGGGGATTCCGCGGGCGACAGGATTCCCAGACAAAAGAAGGCGAATAGAATTTTCCGGTTTTCCCGGGCGCCGAGTTCGCTCCGTTCCCGAAACCGCCGCAGGGAAGCGGCGTCGCTCAAAATCTGGAGGGCGTAGCGTTCGGGCGGCTCGAATTTCAGGAGGGGGAGAAAGAACGGGGCGGAGACCCGGACCGGCTCCTCTTCGCCGGGCAGGGTGCGGGCGATCAGGGCGTCGTTGTGCATCTGCCGGATTCCTTCGAAAATTAGGTCGGGCGTTTGAAGCCGCCCGAGACGATGGCCGCCCGGCAGAACGATCTCGGGGTTGAAGGAGAACTCACCCTCCTCCCGGTCGAACAGGGCGAACAGCCGACGGGCAAAAAAGGATTCCGCCAGGCTCCAGAGGGGGATAGGGGCGAGAAGCCCGAGTTCGCCCAGCGATTTGAGATACGAGATATTCTGGGCCGCGGACAACCGTTCGACCCGGGTCGCCTGTTCCCCGGTCAATACTTTTTTACGGACCAGGGCGGCGAGAAAATCCTTCGGATCGGACCCGGACTGGGCGACGAGGATGTGACCTTTGTCGAAAAAAATAATCCGTTCGCCTTTTTCGCTCCGGAGGAGAAGCCGGCCGGACCGTTCCTGCCGCCAGAGGTCAAACAGGAGGCGGGGAAACGGCGTTTCCGCCAGCGTCCCTTCCACGGGCCGTTCTTTCGACATGCCTCTAATTTATCGTTCGGCGGCGAGACTGTCAACGAATCGGAGACACATTACCTGTTTCCCTGATTCGCTGCCCCGGGTTTCCCGGAATTAGGAAATAAGTATGGTGTCTCCGATTATCGCGGAATGAGCTCCGGGCGAATTCAACCCAGGAACGATTTGCCGAGGAAACCGATGGCGATGTTCACCACGGCCTTCACCGCCCAAAAGGCGTAAGATAGGATCATCCCTTTTTTCACCGGGATTTTAAAGACCGCCGAGAGTCCGAAGCCCAGGACACCGAACATCCACAACTGGAAAAAATCGACCTGGCTGAGAAGGATGTAGGACGTGGACGTAAATTCCGCCTTCGGGGCCAGCAGGGCCAGGCTGGTCGACGTTTGGATCACCGATTTTCGAACAAGGATCAGGGCTCCCCGGACGAGATTACCGAGCAGCCCGTCGATCAGTTTGGCGTAGAGTAAGACGGAAAAAACCGGAATAAAGGAACCTTCCGAAGAGAACATCCGTCCCAGGATCAGGAGAAACAGGGCCTGGATCCCGAAAAAGACCGCGGCAAAGGCGGGGGAGATGACGAGAGACCGGAAGACGAGCGCGGCTGGCTTCGGGTTTTCCATCCGGGCGATCATCTGGTCGAATCGTTCCTTGCCCAGGCGCTCCTGCATTTTGACGTTGTCCCTCATGGCCGCGACAGAGTCCTTCGCGCCGTACGGCGCTGCGACGTATGAAAAAACGGCCGTCAGGGCGAGGATGAGAATGAGGATTGCCGCAATCGGCTTCGGTTTTTGGGCCACATCGGCCATCGTCGGGGCGGGGTCGAAAAAAACGCCCTGGATCCGTTGCGGGAACGTCATGTCAGTCTCCTTTCCGTTCTTCGCGTTCGAGTCCGCCGTCGCGGAGGTGGATGATCCGGTCGGCCTGTTCGGCCACGCTCCGGTCGTGGGTGACGAGGATGATCGTGTGGCCTTTGTCGTGAAGTTTGTGGAAGATCTTCAGGATTTCCCCGCCGGTCTTGGAATCGAGGTTGCCGGTCGGCTCGTCGGCCAGGAGCAGGGCCGGGTCGTTGACGAGGGCCCGGGCGATCGCGACCCGCTGGCGTTCTCCTCCCGAAAGTTCCGGGGGGTGGTGGTCCATCCGGCCGAGCATGTCGACCTGGGCCAGGGCGGCCCGGACCTTCTCCTCCCGTTCCTTCTTCTTCGTCCCTTTGTAGATCAACGGCAATTCGACGTTGCGGAAAGCCGTGGCCCGCGGCAGAAGGTTGAAAACCTGGAAGATGAAACCGATATCGCGGTTCCGGATACGGGCCAGGTCGTTTTCGGTCATCGCGGAGGCCAGTTGCCCGTTCAAGGTATAGGTGCCGCTCGTGGGCGTATCGAGGCAACCGATCAGGTTCATCAAGGTCGATTTTCCGGAGCCGGAAGGGCCCATGACGGCCAGAATCTCCCCCTTCATGATTTCAAAAGACACGCCGCAAAGGGCCTTGACCTGGGTCTTTCCCAGGTCGTAGACTTTGCAGAGGTTCTCGACCTTGATGACGACCGCGGGAGGCCCGCTCATTTTTTAACTTCGTCTTTCTTGGTTTCCGGCTTGATCAAATCCCCGTCCTTGAGGACCCGGAGAGTGTCATAAGGCCCGGAAACGATGGTCTGTCCTTCAGTCAAGCCGGACGAAATTTCGATCGACAATTCGCCCATGATGCCTTTCCGGACGGGAACGAATTTGGCCCGTTCGTTTTCGACCAGGAACACACCCTCCTCCGTTTTTTCCTTGGATTTCGGGGCGGGCTCGCCCTCCGCCGCGGCCTTGTCCCGGACGACCAGGGCCGAAATCGGAATGGCCAGGACGCCGTCTTTCCGGGCCGTGATAATGTCGGCGCTCGCCGACAGGCCGGGCTTGAGCCCGGGGGAGGGATTTTCCAGGGTCACGACCACCTTGAAATCCTTGGATTCCTGGGTGGTCGAGGTCACGGCGGATTTCTGCAGGGCGGAGGAGCCGATCTCGGTCACCTTGCCCATGAAGACCTCGTTGGGAAAGGCGTCGACTTTGACGTCGGCGGTCTGGCCAAGGACGACGCCGACGACGTCGGTTTCGTCGACCTCCACCTCGACCTCCATGACCGAAAGGTCGGCGATGGTCATGAGCACGGTCCCGGGGTTGTTCATCGTCCCGATGATGGCGACTTCGCCTTCTTCGACCCGGAGGCTTGTGATGATGCCGTCAATCGGCGCCGAGAATACCGTCTTGGAGAGATTATCCAGGCTGCTCTTCAACGAGGCCCGGGCCTGGGCGATCTGGAAATCGATGGCCTGGAGCGACGCTTCGGAGATGTCCCATTGGACCTTGGCCTGTTCCAGCTGCTCCTTGGAGATCAACAGGTTGTCATAGAGGTTCCGCTGGCGCTCATAGTAGCTTTTATTCCTGGCCAGCGTGGCCTCGACCTTGATTCGTTCCGCCTGGGAACTCTGGATGAAAGCTCGGTCGTGGTCGGCGTTGGCTTCGTACTGGGAGGGGTCAAGGCCGAGAAGAAAATCGCCGCGTTTGACTTCCTGCCCTTCCTGGACGCCGATCTTGATGATCCGCCCCGGAATCTGGGCCGACAGGTTGATGTTTTTTTTCGGTTTGATTTCGCCGGAGGCGGAGATGATGGACGTCAAGTCCTGGCGGCCGACTTTTTCGACCGTCGCCTTGACCGATTTTTCCCTCTGGGTCGACAAGTTGAGGAAAATAACGATGCCGATGACGGCGGCCACGGCGATGATCAGAATCCTTTTCGTTTTCTTTGTCATGATATGCGCCTCGTCACGAAATAAATCACCCTTTCATACGTCCCGACGGCCTAAAAGTTTAGGAGAGGAATGCCCGGAGTCAGGGCATCTCCGCGTCACCCGTACTCCTGAGCTTGAGGAAGATTTGTTTTCGGAGTTATCCCGGCTCTTCGGACGTATTGAAAGACAGCCGCCCCTGTTTTATGATAACCGGGCATGGCAAGGTACGCGTGTTTTCTGGAAGCCGCTCGGGACGTTGCCCGCGAAGCGGGGGGCATCCTCACGAGAGACTACCGGCGTCGGGGGCCCGTTTCCTTCAAGGGCGAGATCGATCTTGTCACCGAAACCGACACCGCGTCCCAGGCGCTGATCCACGACCGGTTGGCGGCCCTCTTCCCCGGGCATGATTTCCTGGCCGAAGAAGGACTCCGGAGCATCACTGGGGCTGAATTCCGCTGGGTTATCGACCCGCTAGACGGGACGACGAATTTCGCCCATCGGTTTCCCTGGTTCTGCGTTTCCATCGGCCTGGAGCGCCGGGGAATTCTCGTCGCCGGGGTTGTTTTCAATCCGATGAGCGGCGAAATGTTTTCCGCGGAAGCCGGCGGCGGGGCGTTCCTCAATGACGAACCCATTCAGGTGTCGTCAATCGGCGACCTCGGCCGGAGCCTGGTGGCGACCGGATTCCCCTATGACATCCGAGAATCGCGGACCAATATGGCCGCCCATGACCGCTTTCTCCCGGCCGCCCAAGCGGTCCGGCGGTGCGGCTCGGCGGCGCTCGACCTCTGCTACGTCGCCTGCGGACGGTTCGAAGGTTTCTGGGAATTGAAGCTCAACCCCTGGGACACAGCCGCCGGGGCGGTTGTGCTCGCCGAAG
>CAYSGA010000173.1:0-4881 GCA_964430165.1 uncultured Eubacteriales bacterium | reverse complement strand
CCCGGAAGAGGAAAACCGTCCCCGGCGGGATCGAGAAGGCCGCCGATCTCATCCGCCGCGGAAAGATCCTCGCCGTCAAGGGACTCGGCGGTTTTCATTTGGTTTGCAACCCGGTCGATGCCGCGGCCGTCGCCCGCCTCCGCCGGGTCAAGAAACGGACGTTCAAACCCCTGGCCCTGATGGTCCGGGACCTTTCCGCGGCCCGCCGGATCGCCCGGATAACCGCGGCCGAAGCGGCCGCGCTTGAATCGGACCGGCGTCCGATCGTCCTCGTTAAAAAAAGAGTCGAACTCCCGGGCATCGCTCCCGGGTTGAACGAAATTGGGATCATGCTTCCCTACACGCCCCTGCACGTGCTCCTGCTCGACCGGCTCGAAATGATCGTCGCCACGAGCTCCAACCCGAAGGATGCCCCCATCATCAAGGACGAATCCGAGGGATTTTCGGGAATGTGCGATTACATCCTGACCCACAATCGTCCGATCCACATGAGGGCGGACGATTCCGTCATCCAGATCGTCCGGGAGGCCCCGGTTTTCCTCCGCCGAGCGCGGGGATATGTGCCGGACCCTCAACCCGTTCCCAAGGACTTCGCCGGGGCTCCGCCGATTCTCGCCCTGGGGGCGGAGCTCAAGAACACCGTCTCGGTTTTTAAAAACGGGTACGTCGTCACGAGCCAGTTTTTAGGCGACCTGGACGAATATCGCAACCGGATGTATTTCGAGGAAACTCTGGCCCACCTGACCGGCCTGTTCCGGGTCAAACCTGCCTGCGTCGTTTCCGACCTTCATCCCGATTTTCACACGACCCGGATGGCCGAGTGGACGGGACTGGCCCATTTCCGCGTCCAGCATCATTATGCCCATGTCCTGGCCGTTCTCCTCGAACACGGCCTGGGGCCGGGAACCCGCGCCCTGGGAATCATCTGGGATGGTTACGGATACGGGTTGAACGGCGAAGCCTGGGGCGGGGAATTTCTGATCGCCGGATACGAAGGTTTCGACCGGTTCGCCCGGTTTGAGCCCAAGCCTCTGCCCGGCGGAGATATGGCCGCTCGGGAACCTTGGCGCATGGCCCTTTCCTACCTCTGGACCCCGGGCCTGAAGACGATTCCCGCGCTTCCCTCGCTTCATTCGGTCGACCCGGCGCGGCGCCGGGCCGTTTGGGAAATGATCGCCTCGGGAACACATTCGCCCCGGGCTTCAAGTTGCGGACGCTTGTTCGACGCCGTTTCCGCGTTGACCGGCCTCGCCCCGCTCCGGAACGAGTATGAGGCCGAGGCGGCCATCCGGCTGGAGGCGGCGGCGTTTCCGGGCCGGACGCGGCCTTATGCCTTCGCCCTCCTCGATGGCAATCCGAAGACGCTGTCCTTTGCCGCAACGATCGGGGAAATCGTTTCCGACATCAAACGCGGAGTCGCGCCCGGGAGAATCTCCGCCCGTTTTCATGAAACCCTGGCCGCGGCCGCCGTCTTTACGGCCGAAAAAGCCCGCCGGGATCTCGGAATCCGGACGGTCGTCCTCGGCGGCGGGGTTTTTTGCAACCGCCGGCTCCTCGACCGGGTTGAAGACCTGCTCGAAAAGGCCGGGTTTTCGGCTCTTCGGCCGCGGAAATATTCTCCCAACGACGAATCGATATCGGTCGGGCAGATCGCCTTCGCCCTGGCCCGGCTCAACCCCTCAGGTTGAATCCCAAGCCGGTGTCCTGGGAATCGACGGAGCCGTTCGGCGTTTCCTCCCGGACAGCCGGGGGGCGGCCGACGTCTATTTTCAATCCCCCGGTAACCGAAAGTACAAAATTGAGAACGACCCCCGAGAGAAATGAGGCGGCACCCAGAAAGACGAAGCCCATCACTCCGCCCAGGAAGCCGAGGAAGACCGCGCCAAGGAGTTTTCCCTGCTGTTCAACCAGGCCGGATGGAAGAAAGGCCAGGCTTTCGGAGAGAATTCCGGTGGCCCCGGCGAATGCGCCCAGGAGAATGCCCAGCAATGCGCCGAGCAATCCTCCGGCCAGAAGAGCGGAGAGCAGACGGACGCCCCTCACGACCAGGAGACCCTCCTTCGGCTCCTCCTTCATCAGCTTGATCGATTTGACGGAGGGCAGCCCTTCGGGCTCCTGTTTGCACCGGGGGCAGGTCTGAAACGGTTTCTGAAGCGGGCTGCCGCAGATCGGGCAGACCGTCGGCTCTTCGCCCTTGATTCCGCCGCAGCGGGCACAGACTTCGGCTTCGAGTTTGTTCTCGAAACCGCAAAAAACACAGATCATCTTTTCTTTTTGGCTCGGCGGTTCGCCCGGGAGCCAGTCTTTTCCGTCAAAGTAATACCACTTGCCGGTCTGAAAGCCGATCGTCCAGAAACGACCGTGGTCGTCTTTGAGACGCAGTTTTTTTATTTCCTCGATGAAGCCCTGTTTAGAGATTTCCCCGTTCCGGAAACGCTTTTTTAGCCCTTCGAAAGACTCTTGAACGCTCTGAAACGTCATCTCCATTTTCGCCTCGCTTCCTCCGGCGCCTGAGTCCCGCAAACCCTTGATTTCCATCGGTTTATAAGTTGTTCATAATAAACATTTTATGGCTTATGACGAAAACTTGTGCAAACCGTCGTAACTCTTTCTATTTTCCGTTCTTGGGTCCCGACCTGTCCGGTGTTTTTCACACTATTTCCACAGTATCTGTGAATAAAATCGGCTGAGTTCAGGGCCATATCGACCTCACTAACTGGACGACATTATAACCCTGAATGGGGGCGGGAATGAAGGACAAGATGAAGATCGCTAAAATCGCGACGGCGAGGATCGTCCGCTTTTTCCCCAGGGGTTCGTTCTCGTCAAAGACCCGCGGATGCCGCAGGCCCATGATCAGGAGGAGGAAAAACCAGATCAACCATCCGGCCCAGAATAAAAGTCCGAAGACAACGAGAAGTCCCATGACGATTTTCGATATCAGCCGGTTCCTCGAGCCGAAAACCGCGTAGGAGATATGACCTCCGTCAAGCTGGCCCAGGGGAAGGAGGTTGAGAGCCGTGACCAGCACTCCGACCCAACCGGCGAAGGCGATGGGATGAAGGACGATGTCCATCCCCGGCCCGGCGTCCTTTAAAAACAACATCCCCCCGAGGCGGAGCAGCAACGATTCCCCGAAGACGATCGCCTCCTCCTGAGGAATGGCCGGGACGGTTTTCGACATCGCCAGGCCGGCAAACAACGCGGGGACGGCCAGGACGAACCCGGCCAACGGCCCGGCCGCCCCGATATCGAACAGGCGGCGTTTCAAGTTGATCGGAGAGCGGATTTTAATGAACGCCCCCAGCGTTCCGATCAGGCTCGGAGCGGGGATGAAAAAGGGCAGGGTCGCCGAGAGGCCGTACCGGCGGCACGTGAGATAATGCCCGAGCTCATGGGCCAGGAGGATGGCCATCAGGACGATCGCGTAGACTGCGCTCAGAAAAATCAGCCGGGAGTCCCGGAAAAAGCCTACCGCCGGTTGAAAATTCGGGTCGGCGGAGAATTGTTCGGCGTAGAGATAGTTCAGGCTCCAGGATATTCCCACGAGAAAAGCCGAGCCGAGCGTCAGGACGAACAGGACGACGTTGATCCAGGGACGGTCCTTGGTAAAAAAGGAGACGCGTCTTTGGCCCGGCGGCGGCGGCGAAGCGGCCGACGCTGAATTCGGGGGGGACGGATCAGACGGAAGACTCATGGGCCTCTGAAAAAAAACAGGAGTGAGAACCCCACTCCTGTATCAAACGACGGACGGCCGGAAATCAGCCGTGAAGTTTCTTGTACTTGGCCTCGAGGGCTTCCTTGGATTCCGCGTGATCGGGGTCGGGCACACAGGTGCCGCTGACCGGGCAAACGGCCGCGCATTGGGATTCGGCGTGGCTGCCGACGCATTCGGTGCACTTTTCGGGATCGATGATATAGACGGTGTCCCCGGCCGAAATGGCCTGGTTGGGGCACTCGGGCTCGCAGGCCCCGCAATTAATGCATTCCTCGGTGATCTTAAAAGCCATCGGGACTCCTCCTCAATAAAATGAGATATGGATTATAGCCCATTCGGGCGATATTTCAAGGCTTTTTTCGACCGCCTTCCATCTTGGCGACCCTGAGGGAAGCGTCATAGCCGAAATAGCTTTGGGGGTATTCCGCTTGGACCTTTTTATACAAGGCCAGGGCGTCTGCCGTGTTCCCCTTCTGTTCCAGGGCTTCCGCCTGACGGAAGAGGACCGCGTCCAATATATAGTCCTTGGGCTTTTCCTCGACGATCTTGTTGAGAATCGCCAGAGCGCCGTCGGGATCGCCCTTGAGGAGGGCGATTTCGGCCTGGAGATTCTTCGCCTGATAATAATGGAAATCCCTGGGTGAATCCTTGATTGAGGACAGGGCGGCCTGGGCCTTGTCGGTCTGGCCCTGTTCCAGCCAATACGTCGCCAGGCTGAGCGAAGCGATACGGCCGAACTTGCCCTTCCCGGCCAGCGTTTCGAGTTTGGTGACGTTTTCGGGAACTTTGGGCAGACCGGCCCGAAGCGCCAGGATCTCGCTGACCGCCCGACTTTGAGTTTTGGCCTGCTGGGCCCGGATGACCTGAAGCCCCGCAAAAACGACGCCCAGGCCGACAACCAGAATCCCGGCCAGGACGATCTGAGTGCGCCATTTCCGGAAAAATACGACGACCCCGTGCAGGCCGTGGACGAGTTCATCCTCTTTCAGGTGATGCCGTTCTTTCCCTTTCATGAAAAAGATTCCTTTCCTCGAATCGTGATCGAAAAAGAGTCCACTTTTTACCACAACGGGCCGAAAAAGAAAAGGAGAAGCGGATCGTCAGGGGAACAGGCGCTTTGTCAGACCGGCGAGTTTGGCGGCATAGTCGTCCAGGCTCTTGAG
>CAYSGA010000172.1:0-4914 GCA_964430165.1 uncultured Eubacteriales bacterium | reverse complement strand
TTTCGGGATCGCCCGGTCGGTTAAGGCCAAGGGGATCACGGGAGCCGGGGTGATGATCGGGACGCCCGAATACATGTCCCCCGAACAGGTGGACGGAAAAGAGGCCGACGCCCGCTCGGACATTTACGCGTTGGGCATCGTCCTCTTCGAGATGTTGACGGGACGCCTTCCCTTCAGCGGCGATACCCCGTTCAGCGTCGCCGTCAAGCAAAAAAGCGAACTCCCGCCGGACCCGCGGTCGCTCAACTCCCAGATTCCCGACGACCTCGGGCGGCTTATCCTGAAATGTCTGGAGAAAGCGAAAGAAAAGCGGTTTTCGAACACGGACGAGCTGCTGAGGGAGCTGGTCCGGATCGAAAAAACCCTGCCGACGACGACCGGGTCCCTCCCGGTTCACAGGTCCGCGACTTCGAAGGAAATTACGGTCCGGCTTCCCCCGAAGAAGATCTGGATCCCGGCGGCCGCCCTGTTCCTGGTTCTGACCGCGTTTCTTGTCTGGCAATTCATTCCGGAGAACGAAGGCTCGAAGCGCGCCGTGGCCGTCTTTGGATTCAAGAACCAGACCGGCGACCCGGGCCTGGATTACCTTCGGGAGACCATCCCCAACCTCCTGATCACCAGCCTGGAACAGTCGAAATTCATACGCGTCTCTTCGTGGCAGCGGTTGAAGGACCTTCTCCACCAGGGAGGGAAAGACGATCAAGCCGTTTTCGATGAAGAGGCCTGCTTCGAGGCCTGCCGCCGGGGAGGCATCGAGGCGGTCGTCGTCGGCTTTTTCAGCAAAGCGGGCGAGACGTTCGTTTCGGATGTCAAGGTGCTGGACCTCGGGACCCGGGACGTCCTGAAAAGCGTCTCCGCCCGGGGGGAAGGAGTCAACAGCATCCTCAGGTCCCAGATCGACGAGATCAGCCGGGTCGTTTCACGGGGCATCGGCCCTCCGGCCCTCAAAGTCGAGATGCCCTTGCCGAAGGTCGCCGACTTGACGACGAGTTCCATGGAGGCTTATTCCTATTTCCTCCGCGGCCGGGACTATGTTAAAAACGTCATGGCCGCGGACGGCAAGAAATTTCTGGAGAAGGCCATCGCCCTGGATCCGACGTTCGCCATCGCTTATCTTTACCTCTCCGCCGCCGAATATCAGCTCCTCGATTGGAAATCCCGGGACGAAGCCCTGAAAAAGGCCAAGGAATTCTCCGCCAAAGCCACCGAGAAAGAACGGCTCTATATCGAAGCGGATTATGCCTCGGTGATCGAAAAAGACCCGGGGAAAAAGCGCCGTCTTCTCGAGGAATTGACGGAAAAATATCCCCAGGAAAAGCATGCTTTTTTTGAGCTGGGAAGCCAGCATTACACGTTAAAAAGATACGGGGATGCCGTGCAGGCGCTGGAGAGGGCCATCGCCCTGGACCCGAATTTCGGCCCCGCCTTCAACATGCTCGGTTACGCCCATGTCGGAAGCGGCGATTATGAGAAAGCCGAGGCCGCTTTTCAACGCTACATCGCGGCCAATCCCGGCGATCCCAATCCCGTCGATTCCCTGGCCGAGCTCTACCTCCATATGGGACAATTGGTTAAAGCCGAGGCGAAGTACCGGGAAGCCCTGGGCCTCAAGCCCGATTTTGACGGGCCATACCGCGGTTTGGCCTATCTCTTCGCCCTGAAGGAAGATTACGGCGAGTCGTTCCGCTGGCTGGAAGAATATCTGGCCCGGGCCGCTCCCATCGAGAAGATGCAGGCCCTGTGGCTCATCAGTTTCTACGAGATTCTTCTGGGACGCCTGGAGAAGTCCCTATCCGGATTCCTGGCCCTGAAGCAAATCGCCGAAAAATACGGCCAATATTATATCGCCGCCAGCGTGGATCGGATATCCGGCTATATCTGCTCCGAATTGGGCCGCTTCGACGAAGCCCGGAAAGCGTTTCAAACGTACGAGGAGTACTATCTGAAGGCGTATCCCGACCGAACCAATAATCTGACGGCCATGAATGCCTTTCATTTCGGATGGGTGGACCTCAGGCAGGGACGGCTGGACGCCGCCCGGGCCAGGATCAGGGATCTCGAGGCGGTCCCTCCCGTGGTGTCCACGGAGCAGGAAAATCTGGAGTATTACATGTCCCAATTCCGGCGGCTGGCGGCCGAGTTCGCCCTGGCCGGAGGAACGGCCGAGGAGGCCGTTTCCGCCGCCGAAAAATTCCACCTGGAGAATTTTCCAGGAATGCAGACCGATGGCGTGACCAATTACAACACGCCCTTCTTTCAAGATATCCTGGCCCGGGCGTATTGGAAGAAGGGCGAACTGGACAAGGCCGCCGTGGAATATCGGAAGCTCATGACGATCGATCCGTCGAACAGGATCCGTTACTTCATCCACCCCCTTTACCATTACCGGCTCGGCCGGATTCTCGAGGAAAAGGGGGACAGGACCGGCGCCTCCGGGGAGTACCGGAAATTCCTCGAATACTGGAAGGACGCCGACAAAACGTTTCCCGAGCCGGCCGATGCGCGCCGGCGCCTGGCCGCGCTCAACCCGGCTCCGCGCTGAAGGAAGATATCCCGCTCAAGAACCGGTCGAGGCGCGGATCGACCGGCGGTCCGTTTGGAATAATTACGAGTTTTGCCCGATTGAAACGGATAAAGACGGAACTGCGGAGAACAAGGGCCTTTGTTTAAAATACGGTTTTAAAAAATGTTCGGGGGAGCTCGGCTACGAATTTTTTGTGGCCCGGAAGTTGAATTGACGGGGGGAGCGGGCCGAACATCAATTTCAGGGCGATCGTTTTCTCGACTAGAGACGGATCATATTCCGTCCGTTCGCCGATCGGCTCGAATTCGACTTCATTGCCCGGCGTCCGGGCGGTCGTATTGCCGGCCGGCGCGTCCGCCTGGAACATTCCCTTTACTGATGATACACTGATCGGGGATAGGTCTTTTCCGTCATGAAATCGCAACCGGCTTCAGCACTTATGGCGTATGATCATGGGGAGCGACAGAAAAAGACGCGCTTCGTCGTCAATCTCGGGTTGGCCTGCAACGCGGTTCTGGCCGCGGCCAAGCTCGGCCTCGGCATTCTCGGACACAGCAAGGCTCTTCTGGCCGACGGCATCAATTCCATCTCCGACGTCGTCTATTTTCTCGTGGTCAAGTTCTTCGTCAAACTGTCGGACAAGCCGGCCGACACCGAACATCCCTTCGGCCATTATCAATATGAAACCATCGCCGCGCTCGTGGTCGGCGCCTTCGTCATTGCAACCGGCCTGGCGATTTTTTGGGATTCGATTAACGCCGTTTTCGACCTGGTCAGCGGGGAAGAGCCGGCCGCGGCCGTCAAGTCGTTCACTTTTTGGATCGCGGCCGGGACGATCGTCGTCAAGGTTCTCTTGATGATCCAGGCCCGGAGGATCGGCCGGGCCGCGAATTATCTCGCGGTCAACGCCCTCGCCCGGGATCACCGGAACGACATCTTTGCCTCCTTCGGCGTCGGGGTCGGCATCCTGCTTTCCCTTTTAGGATTCGACTGGGCCGATCCGATCGCCGGCGCCGCGGTCGCCGTGATTGTCGCCAAAACCGGGTTTTCCATCCTTCTGGAGTCGGCCGATGAGCTGATGGACAGCATCCCCGGCAACGACCTGAAAAAGCAGTTCGCGGACGCGCTGAAGGACGTCCGGTTCGTCCAGGGAATCGAGGAAATCCACGCCCATCGCTTCGGGCCTTATCTGGTGGCTAATATCACCATCAGGATCGACGGCGCCCTCCGCGTCGCCGAGGCCGATGCGATTGCCACCGCGACGGAAAGAAAACTGTTGTCGGACGTGGAAATGCTTCGCAGAGTGTTCGTCCATTGTCATCCGGTGAAGAGCGACGGCCAAGTCTGATGATCGCTTTGACCAGCGACAAAACCGCCTCAAACCCTACTTCTGGGGCCTCCCGTTCGGGCGTTTGATGCCGTGAGCGGGTTTTGATATATTTATTACATGGCACCCATGATCAGGATCGTCGGGGTCATCCTTTTCCTGCTCTTTTCGAGTATGGACCTTTATCTATTCCCAGGTCCCAAAGCCAAGGTCGCCAGAGACGGGAACCTCAATGTCCTCCTCGTCACTCTGGACACGACAAGGGCCGACCGCATCGGGGCCTACGGGTGGAGCGAGGCGGGGACCCCGAACATCGACGCCCTGGCGGCCGGGGGCGTAAGGTTCGCTCGGGCCTATTGCTCAGCGCCCCTGACGCTCCCTTCCCATTGTTCCATCTTGACGGGGACCTATCCCCTCTACCATAAGGTCCGCGACAACGGCGCCTTTTTTCTGGGCGACGAGGCGGTGACGCTGGCCGAACAATTCAAGAAAACCGGATACGCGACGTCGGCGTTCGTCGCCTCCTTCAATACCGATTCGAGGTTCGGGCTTGGGCAGGGGTTCGACGTCTACGACGACCGGTTCGGCGAGGATGAGCTGCTGAAAACGTTCCAGTCCGAGAGGACGGCCGACAAGGTCGCGGACGCCTTCCTCTCCTGGCTGGAGGCGGCGAATCCGCGCGACCGGTTCTTTTCCTGGGTCCATTTTTTCGACCCGCACGCCCCGTACGAGCCGCCGTCCCCGTACAAGGAAAGGTTCGCCGGCGACCCCTATGCCGGCGAGATTGCCTTCATGGACCACGAATTGGGCCGGGTCATCGACGGCCTGCGGAAAAAGGGCCTCCTGGCCCGGACGCTCGTCGTCCTCGCCGGGGACCACGGCGAATCCCTGGGCGAGCACGGGGAGGACAAACACGGCGTCTTCATTTACGACACCACGATGAAGGTCCCCTTGATCCTTTCCGCCCCGGGGAACCTCCCGCGCGGCCTGGTCGTGAACGCAAGGGTCCGGCTCATCGACATCATGCCCACCGTCCTCGACGCGCTGAAGATGCCCATAAACC
>CAYSGA010000171.1:0-4993 GCA_964430165.1 uncultured Eubacteriales bacterium | reverse complement strand
CGGAATTTCTGCCTTTCCGGGATCTCCCCTGGATCGGCGGGATGGTCGTTAAGGCCCTCTATATGGGCCGAAGGAAGGGAATCCCCCGCCGCGGCTGGTCGAAACCGCCTCGGGCCTGATCAACGCCATCGGCCTGCAGGGCGTGGGGGTCGAGCATTTCGCCGCCGCCGTCCTGCCCGAATTGCGCAAACACGACACCGCCGTCATCGTCAACGTCTGCGGGGCCGGTGACGAGGAATATTTCCGGGTCATCGAGTTTCTCAACCGGCACGACGGGATCGCCGCCTACGAACTCAACATCTCCTGCCCCAACGTCAAGATGAACGGGGCCTGTCCGGCGATGAATCCCCATTCGACCCGGGCGATCGTCGCCGGGGCCAAACATCGCAGCCGCCGGCCGGTGATCGTCAAGCTGTCCCCCAACGTGACCGATATCGCCGAAATCGCCCGGGCGGCCGAGGACGGCGGAGCGGACGGGATCTCGCTGATCAACACCCTCCTGGCCATGGCCGTCGACCTCGAGACCCGCCACCCCAAGCTGGGCAACGTCCTCGGCGGGTTGAGCGGGCCGGCCGTCAAACCGATCGCCCTCCGGCTGACGTACCAGGTCGCCCAGACGGTCCGGATTCCGATCATCGGCCTGGGCGGCATCTGCACCGGCCGGGACGCCCTGGAATTCATGCTGGTCGGGGCGCGGGCGGTCCAGGTCGGCACGGCGAATTTCGTCGACCCGGCGGCTTCCGTCCGGATTGTCCGCGAAATCGCGGAATTCTGCGACACCCGGGGAATCGGCCGCGTCGCCGACATCATCGGAACGCTCGAAACCGGCCGCTGAGCCCGTTCCGTTTTTTGGAAGTCCCTTGGGCGGGGGCCTTCGCATCCGTTTCTAAAAATGGATAATTCGCCCGAAACGGATATAATATCGGCGCGGAAACCCGTTCAGGAGATTCCTCCCATGACCGTTTCCCTCGCGCCCGCCCAACGGATCATCACGGCTTTGGATGTAGAGAACAAAGCGCAGGCCCTGGCCCTCGTTCGCCAATTAAGCCAGGCCGCCCTTTTCAAAGTCGGACTGGAACTGTTCACCGCTGAAGGCCCGGCCCTCCTCCGGGAAATCCAGGCTGCGGGCAAGGGCGTCTTTCTGGACCTCAAGCTTCACGACATTCCCAACACCGTCGGAGAAGCGGCCCGGATCGGCGTCCGTTACGGCGCCCGGATGATGACGATTCACGCCTCGGGGGGAAGGGCCATGATGGCCCGGGCGGCGGAAACGGCCGCCGAGGAAGCGGAAAAGAGGGGCTTCGCCCGCCCGATCCTCCTCGGCGTCACGATCCTGACCAGTTTGCAAAACGAGGATTTAGCGTCCGTCGGGATGACGCCGGACACGCCGGGTCAGGTTCTCCGCCTGGCCGCGCTGGCTAAATCGTCGGGACTCTCCGGGGTCGTCTGTTCGGCCCGGGAGATCGAAATCGTCCGGAAGGAAGTCGGGCCGGATTTTCTGATCGTCACGCCGGGGATCCGCCCCGCCGGCGCCGCCGCCCAGGACCAGAAACGGGTGATGACGCCGGCCCTGGCGGTGGCGAAAGGGTCGGATTACCTGGTCATAGGGAGGCCGATCACACAGGCGGCCTCCCCCGCCGAGGCGTTCGCGGAAATCGTCCGGGAACTCGAATCCGGCTTATAATCCCGGAACCGACCTGAAGGCGAAGATCCCGCCGACAACCAGGCCGATAACGACCCACAAGCCGACCATGACCAGAATGCTGACGACGAGATAGGAAACCACCTTGTCTTTGGGCGTCTCCATCATCGGCGTCTGGAATCCGAGATACAGGATATAAAGGCCGTAGAGACCCGCCAACCCGGCGATGATTCCCAGCGAAGGGATGATGTAGAAGACTCCCGCGACCCAGGCCGGCGTCATGGAATAAACAATGAGTTTCATCGCGTTTTCCATGTTCTGCTTCGAGGCGAACGTGGGCGCCAGGGCGTTGACGATGATCCCCGCCACGTACGCCGACACCACGGTCAGGGCGTACGTCACAAGGGCGCGGAAAAGCGCCGTCCCGATCGGGAGGCGGAGATTTCCGAAGAACGGCACGCGGACGCCGATCAGCCCGAAACCGATGAACTGAGCGACGGCCGGAATCGCGGCCAGAGGAATGACGTACTGCATGAAGAGGTTCATCACGGGCGTCGGTTCGCCCTTGATTTTGACCCACTCTTCCTTGGGCTTCAGACAGATCCCTTGAACACGGGCGATCAGATTCATGGCTCCTCCTTTCCGTTCAGCGCAACGGGGAAATCATATTCGGAATGTCCGGACGTGTCAATGGAGGCGAGGCAGCGGGACGAAGGAGGAAGGCGCGGGCCGGATTCGAACCGGCGAATCGAGGTTTTGCAGACCTCTCCCTTGCCACTTGGGTACCGCGCCGTTTTCACGTTGACCGGAAACGGTGGATTGGAGCGGGCGATGGGACTTGAACCCACGGCCTTCTGCATGGCAAGCAGACGTTCTACCACTGAACTACGCCCGCGCAGCGGCGGATTTCCGGGAAATCGACCCCGGAAAAACACGGTGTTAAGCTAACAGAAAGTCGAAAACCTGTCAAATCGGCTTGAATTGAATAAAATCCCCCATCAGGACGGAGTCCTTGGAGTCGAGGATCTTCACCGTCGCCCAACGGCCCCCGGTCCAGACGACCACGGCGTTCCCGACGGCCCGGGGAAGCTTCTTCTCTTCCGGGCGGAAAATAGTCAACTGCGTCCCGGGAATGAGCCCCTGATCCGCCCCGATGTCGATCAAAGCCCAGTGGCCGCGGGCGATGATGTCGGACCAATCGGTCTCGATGAAGACGATCCGTCCCGTCGGGGCGTTTTCCCCCTGGAACAGAACGTCGTATCCCGATTCCGGGCCGGTCAGAATATCGCCTTTGATTTCAGGAACGAGGAAAAATCCCGTCGTGATCGCCGCGCAGGATTTGATGACTTTCATCACCGCCCGGCCGGACTCAATCCGGAGGACCCGGGCCCGGCCGCGCAGGAAGACGATGTTTCCCAGCCCTCCGGGCGAACTCCGCCCCCGGACGCGAGGACCCCACTCCAGGATGGACCAAAGGGAATCTTCCACGAACGTTTCGGTCTCCGGGACCGGGTCGGCGTAAAACAAGTCTCCGTCGGACAACAACGTATGCTCGCCGGCCTGAACCAAGGCGGAAATCTGAAGTCGCGGGGCCGCCTCCATGACGAAGAAGGAACAATCCAGATCCGCCGGCCCGATCAGTTTCGGCACGGCGGCGTCTCTCTCCAGGACATCCTGAGCCAACGACGACCCGAGTCCGACGAATCCCCCGAGGAAGACCCCGACCGCCGCAGACGCCGTGAATCGACGAAGTCGTCTCATGATCCGACCTTTCCGGGCCCGTGCCCCAATTATCTTATTTTCATTATATCGGGGGCATTTCGGCCTGTCAACGCGTCCCGACCGGATGCCGGAGTCGCTTGACAATCCCCAACTTCCGCGGTTATGATTCATCCATCGGCTTTGGCAGGAGAGGAGGATCCCCATGGGCAAGAAGGAGATCTTGACCCGGATGTCCCGGGACGGCGGAATTACCCTGGCCCAGGCCCAAAAAGCGTTCTCGTCGCTTCTCCGGGGGATGCGGGAGTCCTTGAAACAGGGGAAAAAGATCAATCTGTCCGGTTTCGGAAGCTTTGAAGTCAAGGTCCGCGAGGCCCGCAAAGGACGGAATCCGAAAACGGGGACGACGATCCAGATTCCCCAAAAAAAGAGAGTCAAATTCAATCCGAGCCGTTCGTTCAAGAATACCCTCTGACGTTTCCCTCATAGACAAAAGCCCCGCTTTTTTTTAATATGGGGGCGGGCCGTCCATGAAATCTCCTTTGACCGTCGTCCTGTTTTTCGGAGGACGCTCCGCGGAACACGAAGTCTCGATCATCTCCGCCCGGGCCGTTTACGACAATCTCGCCCCAGCCCGTTATCGGCGTTACTGCGTCTTCATCGATAAAAACGGCCGCTGGAATAAAGTGGCCTCTCCTCACTTGACGCCCGCCCGGCTCGGCCGCGGACCGTTTCATTCCTTCCTCCCCTGGGAAAAAAGCGGGGACGCGCGGCCGCTGCGCGCCGATGTCTACTGGCCGATCCTTCACGGCCCCGGCGGCGAAGACGGCACGATTCAAGGTCTTCTCGAGCTGGCCGATGTCCCTTTTGTCGGGGCCGGAACCCTCGGGTCGGCCATGGGCATGGACAAGGGGGTCATGAAGGATATGTTCCGACCCCGCGGCCTCCCCATCGTTCCCCACGAAGTCGTCGGCGAACCGGAAGCAGCCCGCGCGCCCCGGGCCGTCCGCCGGCGAGTCCGGGCCGGGCTGAGACTTCCGCTGTTCGTCAAACCGGCCAACCTCGGCTCGAGCGTCGGCATCACCAAGGTGAAATCCTGGACGGAATTGGAGCCGGCGATGGAAACGGCCTTTCTTTTCGACCGGAAGATCCTGATCGAGCAGGGCCTCGACTGCCGGGAATTCGAATGCGCGGTCCTGGGCAACGACAATCCGGAGGCTTCCGTTCTGGGAGAGATCATCCCGTCCAGCGAGTTTTACGACTACGACGATAAATACAAGAAAAATAAGACGGGATTCGTCCTCCCGGCCGTCCTCCCGGCAGCCGTTGCCGCCCGGGCCCGCCGCCTGGCCGTGGAGGCGTTCCGGGCCTGCGAATGCTCTGGGATGGCCCGCGTCGACTTCTTCCTGGAAAATAAGACGCGGCGGCTGTTTGTCAACGAAATCAACTCGATTCCCGGATTTACGGCGATCAGCATGTATCCCAAACTCTGGGCCGCCTCGGGCCTTCCGTTCCCAGCTCTCGTCGACCGGCTCATTCGTCTGGCCCTCGAGCGGCACCGGACGAAAAAGCGCTGTTTGGACTACGACCGCCGATGAGGATTCTCGGCGTCGATTACGGCGACCGGCACAT
>CAYSGA010000170.1:3900-5012 GCA_964430165.1 uncultured Eubacteriales bacterium | reverse complement strand
GCCGCTGAACGGCCGGGGCCTCGCGGCCCGATCAGGGCAACCGCGACTCGAACAGGAGTTTCAAATCAGGACTTGACTTCCCCTCCCGTGTTGTACAGGAAGAAGGAAAACGAATCGGCCGTGACTTCGATGGCCTTCGTCAGATTGGACGAGCCGTGGCCGCTCCGCGTCTCGACCCGGATCAGCACGGGCGCCGGCCCGACCTGGCATTTCTGCAACTCGGCGATGAACTTGAACGAATGGGCGGGGACGACCCGGTCGTCGTGGTCGGCCGTCGTCACGAACGTCGCCGGATAACTGACGCCGGGCTTGAGGTTGTGGAGCGGCGAGTACTTATAGAGGTTCTTGAAATCCTTCTCGTTGTCGCTCGAGCCGTATTCGACAACCCAGCCCCAGCCGATCGTGAACTTGTGGAAGCGGAGCATGTCCATGACCCCGACGGCGGGCAGGGCGACCTTGAACAAGTCGGGCCGCTGGGTCAGGCAGGCACCGACCAGCAAGCCGCCGTTGCTGCCGCCCTCGATGCCGATCCGGTCCCTGGAAGTATATTTTTCCGCGATCAGGTACTCGGCCGCGGCGATGAAATCGTCGAAGACGTTCTGTTTGTTCTCGAGCATCCCGGCCTTGTGCCAGGTTTCGCCGTATTCGCCGCCGCCCCGCAAACAGGCCTCGGCGAAGACGACCCCGTTCTCCAGCAGGGCGATCGTCGCCGGGCTGAAATAGGGCTGAATGCTGATATTGAACCCGCCGTAAGCCGTCAGGTAACACGGATTGTTCCCGTCAATCGCCAGGCCCTTCTTGTGAACGATGAACATCGGGACCTTGGTTCCGTCCTTGCTCGCGTAAAAGACCTGTTTGACCTCGAAGTCCTCCGGGTTGAATTTCACCTCGGGCCGGCGAAAGACCTCGGAGGCGCCGGAGGCGATGTCGTATTTGAAGATCGTCGTCGGGTAATTGTACGAAGTGAAGGTGTAAAAAACGATTTTATCGTCTCGCCAGCCGCCGAACCCGCCGGCCGAGCCGAGCGCCGGCAGGGCGACTTCCCGGACGAACGTCCCGTCCAGGTCGTGCTGGTAGATTTTCGTGTTGGCGTCCTTCAGATAAGAGCAGAA
>CAYSGA010000170.1:0-3800 GCA_964430165.1 uncultured Eubacteriales bacterium | reverse complement strand
GTTCCCGCGCTGACCGTGAGGAAGGCGTATTTTTCGTCCTCGCTGACGCCGAGCGAAAAATAGAGGAGCGGATTCTTTGTGTCCTCGTAGACGAGAACATCCTTGTCCTGCGGGTCGCCGAGCTTGTGGTAGAAGACCTTCTGGAATTCGTTCTTGGCCGTCAGCTCTTCTCCGGCCGCGGGCTGGTCATAGCGGCTGTAGAAGAACCCGTCCTTCCACCAGGCCGCCCCGGAGAATTTCACCCACCGGAGCCGGTCTGGAAGTTCGGTTTTCGTGGCGATGTCCATCACCCGGATCTCGCCCCAGTCCGACCCGGCCTCACTGCGTAAAATCGCCATCTTCGTCTTGCAACCGGAAGGACCGATAAGGCTGATGCGGATGGTGCCGTCGGCCGACAGGGTGTTCGGGTCGACGAACACCTCGGGCATCCCCTCGAGCCCATTCTGGACAAAGATGACGGACTGGTTTTGAAGCCCGTCGTTTTTGGAGAAGAAATAGTATTCCCCGACCCGGAACGGCGCCGAAAACCGGGGATAGTTGTAGATTTCCATCAACCGCTTCTTCAGCGACTCCCGGAAGGGGATCTGTTCCAGGTAGCCGAAGGTTACGGCGTTCTGGGCTTTCACCCATTCTTCGGTCTCGGCGGACCGGTCGTCCTCGAGCCAGCGGTAAGGGTCGGCGACTTTCGTCCCGAAATAATTGTCGACCTGGCCGATGGTCTTGGTCACGGGGTAGGTCATTTTTTTCGCCTCTTGGCCGGAAGTTCCGACGGCTAGAAACAGGGCCGCCGCCAGTCCGAAAAAGATCATCCTTTTATTCATGAAAATCTCCTTGTTTGACGGAGGCAGATATTTTACCATTTTTTCGCTTTTTTCGGTTCCATCCGGCGCAGGTCCAATCCCCGCTCGAAGGCCCCGATCCGGTAGAGGCAGATTTCGCGGAGCGACGACGGGTGGTGGAGGACCTCCGACAGCGATTGATGGCCCACCGCCCAGACGCCGCCGCCGCGGATGACGCCAACCTTGTAATCGTGCAGGTTCTTGATCAGCGTTTCCGGGTCGACGGCCGCGGGCAGGACGGGGATGACGAGGTACTGGAAGCCGCCTTCCGCGTCCACCGGAATGATCCGGTCGGAGACGGCCTCCTCGCCCGGATACCGGAAGTAAGAATGAGACTCCGCCTCCGGCAGCCAGCAATGCATCACCGTTTGAAAATCGGTTTCAGCATAGATTGTCTTGTGAAGGGCGATTTCCGGGGAATCGGCCCGGTCCGGCCGGATCGGTAACCGGCGCAGAGGGCCGGGCAGTTCGCGCGGCATGGAGGCCTTCGGCGCGTAGAGCAAATCGCCGACGCCCCGGACCGACATCGAGCCGGTGTGAAACGGCGACAGGCGCGACTCGAAAATCCGGGCCCCGGCCTTGCGGAACTCCTTCAGGATTTCGGTCTCTTCCGGGAAGTCGCAGGCCTCGTCGTTTTCGATCACGTACGAGTCGGGAACGCAAACGAAGTACGAGCGCGGATCGGCCTGGATTTTCGCCCGCAGGTCCTCCACGTCCACCTTCAACCGCCGGGCGTCGTTGACGACCTGTCCGGCATTGTTGGCGATGCCCAGCAGAAAAAACGCCTCTTTCAGCGTCCGCCCCCGGACGAACGTCCCATGGCCTTGAATCGTCGTCGCCGGGTGATCGGCCAGCCGCCGCGGCACCCGCTCGGCCATTTCCGGCGAGCCGCTCGGCACGGCGAACCAGTCGACCGGAACGCGTTCCCCAAGCTCGTGCCGAGCCAGAGGGTCGACCGGGACAAAATCCGGCGGCTGGGCCGGCTTCGGCAAATCGTCCAGCGTCGCGATCACCAAGTCCTTCGTGTGGGCATGCATGGACGCGCCGACGCCGGGGAGGTTCAGGATCCGCTGATGGATGTCGGTCTCGGACGAGGCCTTGTAGTAGCCGTAATCCGTTTTCGTCGCCGAGAGAAAACAAATCTGCTCCGGGTCCAAGTCGCCCTTCTGGGAGCCGGCCGCGGTGATGACGATCACGTCGGCCCCGGTCGCGTCCTTGATCTTCACGGCCATGTTGCCGGAATGGCTGTCCTGGATGTCAGCGAGAAGCGAAGCCCGGCCGACCGATTGAAACAACCGCAGGACGTCGGCGGTCGCGGTCCAGTTGCGAGGACTCATTTCGGCCTCCACGCCGGCAGGATGAGACGGAGGGACGAAAGCAGCTCCGCGGCCGGCCGGCCCTCCGCGTCCCACCCCCGGACTTGATAATAATCCCGGCGCATCCGTTCCTGGGCCTCCCGGGTCACGGCCCGCTTTTCCCCGGCGACGACGATCGGCGATTCGGCAAACCGCGGCGGAAGCGCATCGTCGGCCGGAACCGCTCCGGCCGCGAGGTTGAACAGGCGCTCGAGGGCGGCGACCCGGTTCTCAATTTCCTCCAGGCGGGCGACCGAAAAATCCATCCCCGTGACGCCCGAAAGCATCCGCGCCCACGGGTCGCTCCCGAAGGCGTAGCCGGTGAACCGGCAAACACCCAGACAATCCTGGAGGATGCCGGTGTTTTGCATATTGCGGATGGCGATCGGAGACTGGAGAAGACTGAACCTCGGGATTTCCCTGGCCCCGCCGAAAAAGGCCAGGGAAACCGCGTAACCGCCGCGGAGGTGGCAGGCTCCCGACGGCGACGTCATGTAGCCGAGGGCCTGGGTGAACGAGGCGCGCGGGTCGTAGGCCGGCATTTCCATCCGCTTGACCGACATGGACAGGTCGGTCCGGCCGAATTTTTCGCCGAGCCGCCACGAACCTTCGGCCAAAAGATCCCCCAATCCCCGCCGGTGGGCGGTGGCGACGGCCAACCGCTCCAAAACGGCGGCGTTCCCGAACTCCAGGCCGAGCCCTTCGGTCAAATCCGGCGGCAGCGCTCCGGCCTCGGCCAACTCCATGGCGCAGGCGACGGTCCCGCCGAAGCTGATCGTGTCCAGGCCCAGCTCGTTGCAGCGGTAGTTGGCGGTCGTGATCGCCGCCAAATCGTAGACGTCGCAATCCGGCCCGATCAAAACGACGGTTTCGTATTCCGGGCCCTCGCCGGACTCGTCCGGAAATCCGTCCCGGGCGATCCGGGTATGCCGTTGACAGCCGATCGGGCAGAGATGACATCCGGCGGCGCGTTCCAAGATGGTCCGGGCGATGGTTTCACCCGAAATCCGTTCCAGGTCCTCGTCCCGGTGGGAACAGTCCCGGAAATTCCGGTGGGGCAGCATGCCGATGACGTTGATGAGCTCGACCAAGCCGGCCGTCCCCAATTCCCGCAGGAGCCGTTTGGTCACCGGGGCCTGCCGCAGGAGATACCGGGCCTGATCATAGCCCGATTTGTAACGCTCCGGGTCACGGATTTGGATTTTTTCCCTCCCGGAGACACGGATCGCCTTAAGGTTTTTTGCGCCCCAGACCGCGCCCGGGCCGCCGCGGCCGTACACCCGGTTTTTATCGTTGGCTACGTCGGCGAACCGGACGAGGTTCTCCCCCGCCGGGCCGATGCACAGGACGCCCGGCCGGTCGGCCGCCGTAAACCCGGAGGTCAGTTCGTCCGTCGTCGCGTGAATATCCCCGCCCCAGAGCCGTCCGGCCGGATGAATCGTCGTTTCGGAGGGCGTGATGTCAATCCAGACCGGCTCCGGCGCGCGGCCCTTGACGACCAGAGCGTCGTAGCCCGTTGCCTTGAACGTAAATCCCCATCCCCCGCCGGAATTGGACGTCCCGATCAGCCCGGTGAGCGGGGAATGAAAAACCATGTGGCCGCGGG
>CAYSGA010000169.1:0-5039 GCA_964430165.1 uncultured Eubacteriales bacterium | reverse complement strand
CCACGTCAGCGGCTACCGGACGACCGCCTACTGCGTCAGCCCCTACACGAAACGCGGGCAGGTCGTCGGGACACAGTACAACACGACGAGCATCCTCCGGACGATCGAGCAGATCCTGGGATTGCCGCCGATGAACCAGTTCGACGCGACGGCCACGCCGATGTTCGACTGCTTCGCGGACAAGCCGGACTTCCGGCCCTTCGCCGCCGTCCCCAACCGCGTGCCGCTCGAGACGATGAACCCGGAACCGAAAACGATCGCCGACGCGCTGCTGCGCCGGAACTCCGAAGTTTCGGCCGGGCTCAATTTCGTCCGAATCGACGCCTGCCCCGAGGAGGTCCTCAACCGCATCCTCTGGCACGCGGTCAAGGGAAGCGCCGCGCCGTATCCGTCCTGGGCGGTTTCGGCGGTTCGGGACGAAGACGAAGGGGGGGCGGATGAGGGCGCTGAAAGCCGGGAGTAAGCCGTAGCGGACGAATCGGGAATCCGCGCGGAAAACGGGAGGACGTCCATGAAACACAAAACCGCCGTCGTCGCTATCCTGATGATGATCACGATCGCGCCGCAATTCACTTCCGCCCAATCCCGAGAGGACCTCGCGATCTGGAAGGAATTCGTCCAGCTTCTTCGGTCCAACACGTTCCCTTTGGACCGCATCCATCCGGACGATCTCCGGCCGCCGGAATCCCGGTTGGCGCGGCTGAAGGATTTCGTGAAAGAGACGGATTGGGCGGAGTGGGAGACGGCGCCCGAAGTCGTCCGCCGGGGCGACCTCGTTTCGTTCATCGCCACGCTCGGTAAAAGCCGCAACAGCCCTTGGAAATACGTTTTTTGTTTCCTTGTCAAGGACGGCCGGTGGTTTTATCGGTTCACCGAGGGAATTTTCATCCGCCTGGATCAAATCGGCGACCTCCCCGCCGAGGCGGCGGGTTTTCCCGACCTGCCCGAGGAGCGGAAACAATGGATGCGGCAGGAAATCTATTGGTCAAAAATGGTCTGGCTCTACAACGAAATGACGCGTCTCAAGGGCACGGAATATGCCCTGGGCTTATTCCGGGACGGCGCCGGTTACTCCCTCTCGGCGACGACCTGGGTCCCCTTTTTCCCGAAGCCCCGGGCGTTCATTCTCTATCTATGCTGGGAACAGGCGAAACTCCAGGGTAACAAAGTCACCCTGGAAAAACTGGACGACGACGAGGCGGTCGTCCGGTTCGACGACTATCAATACTTCGCCCTTTACATGCAGACGTCCCACCTCAGGGAACAGATCGTCCTGGGGGATTACATCGGTATCTTCGAAGCGATCTGGCAGGATCGGGCCCGGGCCGCCGGTTGGAGCCTTCAGATCGACGGGCAGGGCCGGCGGATTTATCTGCGGTTCAGCCGCAATCCGGAGACGGCCTGACGCCGAAATCTTCCCCCGGCGCATGCTCCGGGGGAATGATCCTTAAAGGAAGCGGACCTGTTTGAACAGGACGGTCGGGAGCACCGCCTTGATTTTTGAAAGGTCCTTGGCCCCGACGCCCTCCATCGTGATCGTGATCCTAGTGACGTTGCGGAAGGCCGCGTGGACGGGCTGGGTCCTCCCGCCGTGGGTGTAGGTCATGGTCTTGAATTCGACGCCGTCGATCGTCGCCGACCTCATGGGCGAGCCGTTGTAGCCCGAGATCATCGAGATGATCGCCCCCTCGGCGGTGCCGGCGGCATTGCCATTGCCCTCGAACTTGAAGTGGAGGCCGGGGCTGTTCTTGTCGGTGGGAAAGACATTGACCACGCCCAGGTTTTCCGGGGACGCCTGCCAGCCGGAGGCCGCGAACATCAGGACCAGAAAAACAGGCGCGGATAACGGCTTTTTCATGACGCCTCCTCGACGGATGATGGAGGTTTCATACTCCGCGCGGCCTCGGCGTTGACAAGCGGGGAGGCGGATGTTATTGATGAGGTTCAGCGGATCGACCGTCCCAAACGACCGGAGGCCCAATATGAAAAATCGCCGCCGTCCGACTCTGATCCTGGCCGCGGTCCTCGTTTTCCTGGCCTTGCCCGGGTTTGCCCGGGACGACCGGGATTTCAACTGTTTCACGATCCTTGTCGGGAAGGCCGCCTCGGCCGACGGGTCGGTCATCGTCGCCCACAACGAAGACGACTGGGGCGATAATCTCGTCAACGTCCGCAAAATCCCGCCGCATGATTACGGCGCGACGCGGAAAGTCGCCCTCGGCCACGGCGCGTTTTACGAGACGGACGGCCGGACCAACGGTTTCCTCTGGATCGAGGTGACGCCGCAGGAATTCTCCGACAGCTTCGTCAACGATCACGGAGTCGTCCTCGTTTCGGACAGCTGCCCAACTCGGGAGACCGGGGGCGAGCTGACCGACGGCGGCCTCGGCTACATGCTGCGGAGAATCGTCGCCGAGAAGGCCCGGTCGGCCCGGGAGGCGGTGATCCTGGCCGGCGGGCTCGTCGAAAAGTACGGCTACCGGGGATCCGGAAGGACGTATTCCATCGCCGACAAAAACGAAGCCTGGATGCTGGCCGCCGTCCGGGGGCGCCATTGGGTCGCCCAACGGGTCCCCGACGACGAAGTCGCGATCGTGCCCAACCACATGACGATCCGGCACGTCGTGATGGACGATCAGGAAAATTTCCTGGCCTGCCGGGACCTCGTCGCGTATGCCGCGGCCAACGGCTGGTATGACGAGGAAAAGGACGGTCCGTTCGATTTTAAAAAAGCCTACACCCTGCCCTCGAAGGATTTTCTGTCCGACCATAACACCCTGCGCCATTGGCGCGGGCTGTCCCTGATGACCGGCCGCGAATGGCCGATCGGCGAAGATTATCCGTTCTCGGTCAAGCCGGGGGAAAAAGTCACGGTCGGGATGCTCATGGCGATCCTCCGCGACCACTACGAGGGCACGCCTTACGATGCGACGGACGGATATAAAACCGGAACTCCGAATAACGCGAAATACCGGACGATCTGCACGGCGACGACGGTCAATTCGCTGATCGCATCCCTCAACGGCTCCCGCCCGGATCCGCTTTCCGTCTCACTCTGGCTCACTCTTGGGAAACCCGATACGACGGTTTTCTTTCCCCTGTACGCTGCCGGCGAGAACCTCCCGGAAGGACTCGGCCTGGGAACACGGACGCATGACGACGCCGTTTTTTACCGGCAACATTTCGAGGACGCGGAATTCAAGGCATCCCGCGGCTTGCTCCTCACCACCCGCATCCTCGCCCTGGAAAAGGCCGTGGAAGCGGATTACGGGGCGAAGATCGGAGCGTTGAAGAAGGAAAACGAGGCCCTCGAGAAGGTGTTCCTCGACGGCCGGAAGAATTTTGAAACCGCCCTGGCGGCCCTGTACGCCGAGAACAGGGCCGCGGCTCTGAAAAGCATTGATGATTACGTCGCGGCCGCCTTCAATCAGGTCTTCGCCCTAACGAAAAAACTGCTGGAAAAATAATCCGGCGTCCGGCCTTATTTCGACCGGATCATCGTCAGGGTCATCTTGAATCTTTGCGGCGCCCGGACGGCATGCGGGATATCGGCGGGCATGATGATGGCCGCCGGAGCTTTCAGAGGAAATTCCTTTTTGTCGATGATCACCAAACCCCTGCCCTCGATGACCTGAAGCAAGGCGTCATAGGGGGTCGAATGGGGGCTGAGCTGCTGTCCTTTGTCGAAGGCGAACAGGGTGATCGTCCCGACTTTCTTGTCAATGATCGCCCGGCTGACGATCGAACCTTCCTGGTACTCGACCAGCTTCGGATAATCGAGCGGGATACCGATCAATTTGGGGTCGGCGGGCCTGGACTTGATCATCGGGTTCTCCTTCATGGAATACGGAATCAACATCAATATCTTATCACAGGAGGGCGCACCCCCCTAAAGGGGGACATGTCACTCAACCTCTAAATTAATGAGCCGATGACTTTCGCGGGCGGGCGTGAGATAATCAAACCATGGGCGAAGACGATTCGAAATTGAAGGAAGTCCACCGGGTCTGGGGATTGTCCGAGGCGGATATTGTGAAAAGCTTCCTGGAAAGCAACGGGATCGATAGCGTTTTCCAGGGTCGAAACGTCCTTTCGGTTTACGCGTTAACGACGGACGGGATGGGCGAAGTGCGGATCATGGTCAAGGAAGAGGATTTCGAAGCGGCCAAGGCCCTCCTGAACGAAAGCGACGCCACGGAGGGACAGGGCTGAAGACCTGTCCTGGCCATTCTTAGTATCTGTAACGGTCGGCCTTAAAGGGCCCTTCGACTGAAATTCCCAGGTACGAGGCCTGCTTTTCCGTCAACGCGGTCAACTGCGCCCCGACCTTGCCGAGGTGCAGGCGGGCGACCTCTTCATCCAGCTTTTTCGGAAGGGTGGTGACCCCGACGGCGAGCTTTTCCCCGGCCAGCCAGATCTGGGCCAGGCACTGATTGGTAAAGCTGTTGCTCATGACGAAACTGGGATGCCCCTGGGCGCAGCCGAGGTTGACGAGCCGGCCTTCGGCCAGGACGATGATCGAGCGGCCCGACCGCAGCGTCCACCGGTCCACCTGGGGCTTGATGTTTTGCCGGACGCACCCGGCCGTCGTTTCGAGATAGTGCATGTCGATTTCGCTGTCGAAATGGCCGATGTTGCAGACGATCGCCTCATCCTTCATCCGCTCCATGTGAGCTCCGGTGACGACGTCGCAGCAACCGGTCGCGGTGACGAAGATGTCTCCCTCGGAGACGAAGTCGTCGAGCCGGACGACCTCGTAGCCTTCCATGGCCGCCTGCAGGGCGCAGATCGGGTCGATCTCGGTGATGATGACCCGGGCCCCGAAACCGCGCATGGATTGGGCACAGCCCTTGCCGACGTCCCCGTAGCCGCAGACGACGACTTTTTTGCCCGCGACCATGACCCCGGTGGCCCGTTTGATCCCGTCGACCAGCGATTCGCGGCAGCCGTAGAGGTTGTCGAACTTGGACTTGGTCACGGAATCGTTGACGTTGATCGCGGGAAAGAGAAGGGACCCCTCAGCCTGCATTTGATAGAGG
>CAYSGA010000168.1:0-5072 GCA_964430165.1 uncultured Eubacteriales bacterium | reverse complement strand
CTGGGAGCCGGGATGCTCAACCTGGGCATCGGCCTGATGTTCTTCAACGGCTGGACGGCCCACGTCCTCTGGAACATGAGCTGGCTCTGGAGCTTGAACATGTATTTTCAGAGCTTCGGCGCGCTTTCCGTGGTCAAGGTCAACAGCACCTGGTTCCACGTGCGCGAGCGCGGCATCTTCGGCGGCATCTTCGGCATCATGATCTCGTCCGGCTATTTCTTGGCCACTACGGTCGGCTCGGTGCTGCTGGCCACCTTTGCCAACTGGAACGTCATCTGGTTCGTGCCGGCCGCGGCGATGGCCACGATGTTCGTCGTCGATCTGCTGGTCGTCCGCAACCGCCCCAGCCATGCCGGGCACGCCGACTTCGACACCGGCGACGGCTCCAACGCCCACCAGGCCGAGGATGCGCCGCTGCCCTTGAAAGATTTGCTGGCCAAGGTGTTCAGCAATCCGGTGATCATCTTCCTGATCGCCGCCGAGTTCTGCACCGGTTTTGTGCGCCAGGGCGTGATGCTCTACTTCACCGAATACCTGGCCGAGGTCTATCACCTGCCGAAAACGGAGGTGCTCTTTTGGTGGACCGGAGTGGCCTTCATGCTGGGCGGGATTTTCGGCGGCCTCTTGTGCGGGTGGATGAGCGACAATCTGTTCCAGTCCCGGCGCCCGCCCGTGGCTTTCATTTTTTATCTGGTGCAGGTGGTCATGCTGGCCCTGCTTGGTTTCAGCCTGGGCCGCGGCACCTGGCTCGGCCAGCTCTGGGCGGTCGTGCTGCTGGGCCTGACGGCCATGTTTATCTTCGGAGTCCACGGGATGCTTTCGGGCACCGCCTCCATGGACTTCGGAGGCCGCAAAGCAGCGGCCACCGTGGCCGGGGCGCTCGACGGCATACAGTACGTCGGCAGCGGTCTGACCGGCTTCGGATTGGGCTGGGTGCTAAAGACCTACGGCTGGGACGGTGTCGCCGTCGCCGGCCACACTCCCGCCCATGCCTGGATCTGGGTGGCCTGCATCATCCCCTTCAGTCTGGTGGGGGCCTTCATCATGACCCGCATCTGGAAAGCCAAGCCGGGCCATGCGGCTCATTAACGGTCGCCGGAAGCGCTAAAATCCCTGGCGGCTGTTGTAGATCGTTCCCCGCTTTCTTTTATAAAGCTCTAAAACGGCAACGGCTTCACCGCGTAAGATTCCGCCTTCGACCTTTATCCCGCGCTTCAGCAGCTCCTGCGGCCAGGCAACCGGCAGCGGCCCTTCGTCGAAACCCAGGATAGCACCGACATCGACGGCCGCGGCCCCGTAGCTCAGATTTGTGACCCCCGACCACAATATGGCGCCCAGACACATCAGGCAGGGTTGGGAACTAGTCACCAGTTCGGTGGGGATCGCGGCGTTATGGCCCAGATCCCAGGTTCGCAGGCGCTTCTGGGCAAAGGCGATGGCCATGATTTCGGCATGGGCCGGCGACAGGCTCAGCGGTTCGACGCGGTTGACGCCGGCGGCCAGTAATCGGCCGCTGTCGGCGGCGAAGACCCCGGCCGCGAAAGGCC
The DNA here is from genome assembly GCA_964430165.1 of uncultured Eubacteriales bacterium. Taxonomy (GTDB): domain Bacteria; phylum Acidobacteriota; class Aminicenantia; order Aminicenantales; family UBA4085; genus JAAZPG01. Next base: position 3,525 of record CAYSGA010000168.1, on the reverse strand, counting down.
CGCCGCTCGCCTGCTCCACGTTCTGCCGCGACAGCCCGATGATCCAGCGCATACGCTCCTCGGGACCGGGAATGACAATATCCTTGCCGGACGTTATTTCCTCAAGCCAGGCGGGCAGGGTCAGCAGGACGCCGAGAGGTGGATATTCTTCATTTTTCATCGGATTTCATTATAACATAGCACGATCAGGCCGTTCGGTGTCCTGATCCAGTCGTCATCTCCCCATCTTCTCCCCAGAAGGTGAACCCTTTTGGCCACGCGATTCGTCATAGACCCGGGCGAACATTGACAAGGCCCCGAGAGTTCCCTAAAATCGTATCCCGGTTTTGCCGAGGTCAGGAATCCCATATGCAAATCAAAGTGAATGAACGAACGATCGAGATCTTTGCCGGAGCCCGCGTCGGTGATGTCCTGCGCAAATACTCCCGCGCCGAATGGGCGCTGGTGCGGAAAGGAAAAAAGAAGGTCAGCGACCCGTACGGCCATGAGGTCGGCCTGGACGGCGAGCTGAACGGCGGTGAAGAATTGATCATAAAGGCCTGCGCTCCGGCCGAGCCCCGCTCATGAAACGCGCCCTTTCCGCCGGCCCGGCGCTGCGCCTGCTTTTATTTACGCTGCTCGGCGTTTTCGCCCTGCAGTCCTGCGCCGGCGGTCCGTCTGCGACGTCTGCGACAACCAGGTCGTCCTTGACGACCGAGTTGACCGAGTCGGCTCAGCCGACTGAGTCACGCATCGTCATCTTCCACTCCAACGACGTCCACGGCAAGATCGACAATTTCGCCAAGGTGGCGGCCATCATCGACGCCGAGAGGAAAAAAGGCAGCGTTGATGTCTTTTACTTCTCCGCCGGCGACAATTTTACCGGCGATCCGGTCATCGACCGGTATGACCCGCCCGGCGAACCGATGTTGGAGCTGCTTGACCGCCTGCGCCTCGACGTCCTATGCCTCGGCAACCACGAGTTCGATTACGGAATGGGGCCCCTGCGGCAGCTGGCCGCCCGCTTTCCCACGGTCTCGGCCAACATCGAAGCGCAACCAGGCTCCCTTCCGGGGCTGCGGCCTTGGGTGGCGCTGACCACCAAAGGCGGGATCAAGATCGTTGTTTTTGGGCTGATCCAGATCGAACCCGGCAACGGCCTGCCTTCGACCCATCCCGACAAGGTCAAGGAGCTGCGGTTCAGCGAGCCCCTGGCCAAAGCCTTGGAAATGAAAAAGCTTCGCGTCTCCGGTCAAGTCATGATCGGCTTGACGCACCTCGGCTATGAGCAGGATGTTCTCCTGGCCAGGCAAATGCCGGAGCTCGATGTGATCATCGGCGGCCACTCCCACACCCGCGTCGATCCGGCGGAAATCGTCAATGGCGTGCTGGTCACCCAGGCCGGCAGCGACAATATGTTCCTAGGCCGGGTCGATTTGCTGCTCAAGAACGGCCGGGTGGTCGAAAAGAAAGGCCGATTGATTGATTTAATCCAGGCTCGGGACGAGGACGAGACGATCAAGGCCATGATCGCCAAGTTCCGTCAAAATCCGGCGCTTGCCCGGGTCATCGCCAAGGCCCCGCTGGAGATCAGCGGCAAGAACGCCCTGGGTTGCCTGATGACCGACGCCATCCGCCAGGCCCACGGCCTGGACATCGCCTTCCAGAACAACGGCGGTATCCGCATGAACCGCCTGCCGCAGGCCATCAGCCTCAGGGATGTGTACACCCTGGAACCGTTCGGCAACGAGATCGTGCAAATCGTCATGACCCCGGCCGAAATCCGCAGCCTGATTGAAAGTTCGTGCAAAAATCGGGGCGAGATCGATCTGCAGGTGTCGGGCATGTCGTATATCGTCCGCGCGGACAGCACCCAGAAGATCACGGAAATCAAGCTGTCCAATCCGGACAGGTCCCCGCTGGCCGAAGACCGGACTTACAAGGTGGGGCTCTCCAGCTACATCGCCAGCGCCTATAGCTTCGTCCACCAGGACCCCGGCCGTTCGCTGCAGACCACCGTCGCCGACGACCTAATCCTTTTCCTGCAAAGCGGCGTCGACCTGGGCATTTATCGTAACATCCAGCGGGCTTTCTGGGAAAAAGCCGCCGGATCCTCCCGGAATTGAGGGGGGAAGGAGATCCCGGATGGCCCAGCTCTACTTCCGCTACTCGACCATGAACGCCGGTAAATCCACCGAGATCCTCAAGATCGCCCACAACTACGAGGAGCAGAACAAGCACGTCCTTCTTTACACCCCGGCCATCGACAACCGCTTCGGCCGCGGCCGGATCACCTCGCGGATGGGCCTCCAGCGCGAAGCGCTGATTATCGATGACAGCACCGACATCGTGGGCCTGGCCCGGGAGGCCAAGCCCGATTGCGTGCTGGTCGATGAAGGCCAGTTCCTGACCCGCAAACAAGTGGTCGCCCTGACCCGCATCGTCGACCAGTTGAACATCCCGGTCATCGCCTACGGCCTGAAGAACGATTACCGCAACCATCTCTTCAGCGGCAGCGAAGCGCTGCTGCTCTTCGCCGACAAGATCGAGGAAGTGAAAGCCGTTTGCTGGTACTGCCCCAAGAAGGCGACCATGCTGCTCAAGTACAAGGATGGCCAACCCGTGGGCGATGGTCCGCAGATCGAAATCGGCGGCAACGACAAGTACATTTCGGTGTGCCGCAAGTGCTACGGGGAAAAATTGGAGATCAAGTAGGGCTGGGGGATGGCGAAAATCGAAATCAACCGGGTGCTCCTGATTATCCTCGACTCCGTGGGCGTGGGCAGTCTGCCCGATGCCGCCGCGTTCGGCGATGAAGGAGCCAACACCCTGGGCCATATCGCCGATCGCCGCGGCGGGTTGAAATTGCCGCATCTTGCGAAACTCGGGCTGGGGAACATCATCCCCATCCTGGGGGGGCCGCCGGCTCCCGCTCCGCTGGCTTCCTGGGGACTCATGGCCGAAATGGCGCGCGGCAAGGACACTCTCGCCGGCCACTGGGAGTTGATGGGCATCATCCTGGAACAACCGTTTTCTCTGTTCCCCCGGGGTTTTCCGCCCGACTTGCTCACCGAATTTAAGCGTCGAACCGCGGTGACCGGCATCTTGGGCAACAAGGCCGCCTCGGGCACGGAGATCATCGCCGAGCTCGGGGCCGAGCACATGCGCAGCGGTTTTCCCATCGTCTACACCTCGGCCGACAGCGTGTTCCAGATCGCTGCGCACGAAAACATCATCCCGTTACCGGAGCTCTACGAGATGTGCTTGCGGACCAGAAAGCTCTGCGACGATTGGCGTATCGGCCGGGTCATCGCCCGGCCCTTCATCGGTCGTCCCGGGAATTTCAACCGCACGGCCAACCGACGCGATTTTTCCATGCGGCCCCCCGGAAAAACGGCGTTGGATGTCCTGTTGAAGAACGGATTGACCGTAACCGCCATCGGCAAGATCGAAAATATTTTCGCCGGACAGGGCCTCAGCCGTTCGCGGCCCAGCCACGACAATTCCGAAGGGATGAGCCTGGTGGGCGAGGAATGGACGGGCGCG
>CAYSGA010000167.1:0-5079 GCA_964430165.1 uncultured Eubacteriales bacterium | reverse complement strand
ATTTTGTGCTTGAGGGCTTCCTTCCGGAGAATTTTCTTGAGGGTGACGAGGCGGGCCCGGACCTGCCGGAGCGACTCCCTGACCGTCAAGGACAGGGCCGTGTCGACGATGTCGTAGGACGTCAGGCCGAGATGGATGAACCGGCCGTCCGGCCCGACTTTCTCGTTGACCGAGGTCAGGAAAGCGACGATGTCGTGCTTGACGAGGCGCTCAATCTCGTCGATGCGCTCAACGTCGAAATCCGCCTTGGCCTTGATCGTCCTGAGGGACGCCGCCGGGATTTTGCCCAGCTTGTTCCAGGCCTCGCAGACGGCGATTTCGACCCGAAGCCAGGTCCGGTAACGGTTTTCCTCGGCCCAGATCGCCCCCATTTCGGGGTTCGTGTAACGTTCGATCATTGATCTCTTTCCTTGAGGGGGATGATAGAAAGGATCATATCAGCAGGCGGCAGGGGGAGTCAATTTGAACCCGATCGGCAACCTGAATTTTATTAGAATCCAGCCGTGCCCCCGAAACGAATCCCACTCCGCTTCATGCCGGACCCGCAAATAGACCGTCCTCCGCCCCCTGGGGAACCAGTCCCGTCGGTTCCCCCCATGCGAGCATGGGGCCCCCCTCCGCTATGGGGGCTTGAGGACGGCCTTTTTGCGGGTCTGCCTTTGCGATGTCAGCATGAAAAGGTTCTCTTTCCGCTCCGGGTGTCCGTTTCCGGGGCAACGGCTGGATATTTTCGATAGGGATTGCGCCTTCTTGAGTCCAAAGGGATCAAGCTAAGTTAAGAAATCGCTCAAGGTTTCCTTTCGGATCTTCTAACCATGGTCTTTTGCTGAGCGTTCCGACTCCTCAGGGACGTGTAGGGCTGCAAAGCCTTGTCTTCCTGGCTCGCGATTCCGGAGCCGTTGCTTCAAATGCCCCGAGAGAGAACGATTTTTTCGGAACGAAAACGTTTATAGCCGGTCGCGGTCGACCAGGGTGATCCCGAATTCGTCAAGCGTGATCAGACGCTTTTTATAGAGCGCGCCGACCGCCATCTTGAAAGCGTTCTTGCTCGTCCCGAAGAGGCGGCCGATGAGTTCGGCCGGGGATTTGTCGGTGACTTCCAGGAACCCGTCGTTGGCTTTGAGCGCCGCCAGGATTTGATCCGCCAGGTCGCCGACATCTCCGTACCCGGGTTTGTCCAGGCGCAGGTCAATTTTCCCGTCATCGCGGACCTTGCGGATGTAGCCCTTGACCCGGTCGCCCGGCTGCAGTTCCCGAAAGACTTCATTTTTATAGAGGATGCCGCCGTGAGAATTATCGACGACCGCCTTGGTGCCCAGGTCGGTCCGGCCGTAGACCAGGAGGTCGACCACCTGGCCGGGCTTGAAGTGCGGAGGGAGCTTGGAAAGGTGCTTGTCGATTTTCGCGGTGGCGGCGATCCGGCGGCTGGCGTTGTCAAAATAAAGGAAGACGACGTATTTTTCCCCCGCTTTCATCGGCGGCCGTTGTTCGCCGAAGGGGACGAGAAGATCCTTCGGAAGGCCCCAGTTCAGGAAGGCGCCGACGGCATTGACGGCGACCGCTTCGAGAAAGGCAAAATCGCCCACCCGGGCCAGCGGCTTTTCGGTCGTGGCGATCAGCCGGTCGTCGGAATCGAAGTAAAGAAAGACCTCGACGGAATCGCTGATTTTCGCGCCCGCGGGGACGTAGCGGCGGGGGAGGAGGATCTCGCCAAGTTCGCCCCCGTCCAGGTAGACGCCGAAATCGACCGCTTTCGCGATCGTGAGCGTGTTAAATTTCCCGATCTCGGCCATACGATGGACAATATACCCTCAGGGCCGGAGGGATTCAACTGCAAAAACTCCGGTTCTTCGCCCGGAAGCCGCCCCGCCTAAAAGCCGTTATTCCGGCGCCAATTATTTTATCGGCCGGGCTTTGTATTTCTCGTTGAGATTGTCCCAGTAGTTCTTCATATCGATGTGCCGGCCGCCAATGAACAGGTGTTTGACCTCGGAGCGCGTATCGAGCGGGTCGCCCGTGGTGATGAAAAGATCCGCGTCCTTGCCGGCCTCCAGGCTTCCCAGCCGGGCTTCGACTCCGAAGATTTTGGCCGGGTTGATGGTCAGGGCCTTGACGGCCTCCTCATGGTCGAGCCCGTACGCTACGGCCCGGGCGGCGTGATAGGGCAGGTCCTTTCCGGTGCCCGGGTCGTCTCCCGAGGAGAAGCAAATCATGACCCCCGCCCCGGCCAGCTCCGCCACATTCCGGAACGGGGCGTCGTAGCCGTCCTCCGGGTCCGAGGGGCCGACATACAGGGAGTCGATGATGACCGGGATCCCGGAGTCCTTGATTTTCTGGGCGACCTTGAATCCCTGGCCGCATCCCCGGAAGATGGCCTTGAGCTTCTCGTCCTTGACGAACTTGATGGCCAGTTCGATGTCCTTCTCTTTCTCCACCGAGATGATGACCGGCAGGGTGCCGTCGAGCACGGGAGCCAGGGCCTCGTATTTGGGGTTGATGGCGGGCGCCTTGAGTTTGGGATCGGACGCGGCTGCCTTCTTCAGTCCGAGATAGTGCCGGGCCTCTTTGATGTATTCCTTGATCTTGTCGACCAGCTTGGACGTGATGTCGACCTTGCTTTCCTGTTGCTGGCTGCCGCCTTCCCCGCCCGCCGGACGCGGGGTCATGGGGAAGTTGATGAGAGACGTGGCCGATTCGATGACGGTCATCTCGGCAACGGTCCATCCGTCCATGTGAACCAGGGCCGACTGGCCGGGAAACGTGCCGCCCGTCGGCGCGACCAGGGCCGCGGTCGTGCCGTTGATGCGGTTCGTCCCGAAATGGACGGAAGCGGGATTGATGGCCCAGGCCGCGCGCAGTTCGGGATTCTCCTTGCCCATTTCCCGGATGTCGGACGTGCTGGCGATGGCCCCGATTTCCGAAAGGCCGAAATGATTGTAGGCGTCGATGAAGCCGGGATAGACGAATTGGCCCGCCGCGTCGATGACCAAAGCGTCCGTCGGCGCGGTCAGGCTTTTGCCCAGGCCGGCGATTTTGCCGTCCTGAATGAGGATCTGTCCCGACTCGATCTTATCCCCGACGACCGGGACGATGGTCGCGTTCTTGATCAGGATCGCCGGGGTGCCCGGATTGCCGGCCGGGCCGGAAAACACGAGCGCCGTCAGGGCGGCGACGACGATGAAGGCAAGTAGATTGGTTTTTTTCATGGTCATCTCCTCAGGACTTCTTTTCCTTGGGGGTTTCGGCCGCCGCTTTCTTGGCCTCTTCGGCTTTCCGGCGGTCGTCGAGGTATTTGGCCCGGTCGAAACGGACTTTCCCGTCGACGAGCGTCATCTGACAGACGGTATATGGGTCGAGCGGGTGGCGATTGAAGACGGCGATGTCCGCGTCCTTTCCAACCTCGAGCGTGCCCGTATACTTATCGACGCCCATGATGACGGCCGGATTGATGGTGATGGTTTTGAGCGCCTCGAGTTCGGTCAATCCCCCGAAACGCGTCGTTTTGGCCGCGTCCAGGAACAAGCGGCGCATCCGTTCCGCGTCGTCGGAATTGAGGGCCACCAGGACGCCCCGCCTGGCCATCAAGGCCGCGGCGTGAGGCATGGTGTTGTAGGCTTCCCACTTGTAGGCCCAAAAATCGGTGAACGTCGAAACGGCCACTTTGCTCTCCACGAGCTCATTGGTGATCCGGTATCCTTCCAGCCCGTGCTCGAAAGCCGCCAGCTTGACCCCATACTCCTTGCAGAGACGGATGATGGACGCCATTTCCGCGCCCTGGTAGGCGTGACAGCGGACCCAGTATTTGCCCCGGAGGATATCGGCCACGACTTCGAGGCGATAGTCCTTGCGAGGCGGCAGGGGTTGGACGGCGTCCTTCCTTGCCCTGGCTTCCTTGGCCTTCTTGTCGTAGGCCTCCCAGGCTTTCATATAATCTTTGGCCCGTTCGAATTGGACCCGGATGGATTCTTCGACGCCCATGCGGGTCTTGGGATAGCGTGGTTTGCCGACCCCTTGAAAACCCGACTGCTTGGGATTCTCGCCCAGGGCCCATTTGCTTGTCAGGGGCGCGCCCTTGAAGATGAGACCCTCGGCGTTTGCGCCCCATCTCAGCTTCAGCACGATGCCCCGGCCCCCGATGGGATTGGCCGAGCCGTGCATCGTGTGGATCGAGGTCACGCCGCCGGTCAGGGCGTAAAAGATGTTCAGGTCGTCGGGGTTGATGACATCCCGGATATCGACCTCGGCCGTGATGAGATCGCCCGACTCGTTGACGCCGCCCTCGATGGCGATGTGGGAATGGGAGTCGATGATCCCGGGCATGACCCATTGCCCCTTCAGGTCGATGACCTCGGTTCCGTCGGCGACGGGCAGGTCTTTGCCCAGTTTGGCGATCTTGGTCCCCACGATCAGGACGTCGCCGTCGAAATTCTCGCCGGCGATGGGGAGGATATGGCCGTTCTTGAGAAGGAGTCTCGTTTCGGCGGGCAACTCGGGCGTCTCGGTTGCCCGAGACTCCCTGGTTGTCGCAGACGGTGCGGCCGGGAGCGTGCCGGACATCAACAAAAAGCCGATCAGGGTAAGGAGAATGATTTTCTTGTTCATGGTTTCCTCCGCGGCCTCAGGAAGGGTTCCTTTTGCCGGTGAACTCGGTCGAGCCTTGCGTGCCCTGAACGACCGTGCCCCGCATCGAGTCCCCGGTCACCGTGGCCGAGAAATACAGGTCGATGTCTTGCCCCCCGACGCTGATGTTCATCTCGAAGTAGATTTGATCGGCCGAAACGGAACCGCCGGTGAAATCAAAGGCCCCGAACGGCGTCGTCATCTTCCCGGACACGGAAGATTCTTCCTGGTTGAAATCCGCGGTCAGGGTGAGACCGGCTTCGGGCATGGCGAGCTCCCAGCGGCCGGAGACGTTGACCGTCGGTTTTTCCCCTTCCGCGGCTTTGGCCTTGGTGAAGTCGAACGGCCGCCCGTCGGCGAAAACGTATTTGACCTTGGGCTCTTTGGCCAGGGGTTCGCCCTCGACCAGGACGAGGTTGGCGATCTGCCCCGCCTCGACCGCGCCCAGGGCCTTATCCA
>CAYSGA010000166.1:0-5082 GCA_964430165.1 uncultured Eubacteriales bacterium | reverse complement strand
GCCCGTTCGGCCCCGATGTCCCGGGCGATTTCATAGGACTGAGCCGGGCAGAAACGGTCGGACATGACGGTGGAGCTGATGATGAAATCGACGTTTTCCGGGGCCAGGCCGCCCCGTTGGAGGGCTGTTTTCGCCGCGGCGGAAACGAGCGGCCGGAGCGTTTCCCCGGGGCCGAGGACGCGCCGTTCCCGGATCCCGGTCCGGCTGATGATCCATTCGTCGGACGTGTCGACTATTTTTTCCAGGTCGGCGTTGGTAAGTATTTTTTCGGGAACGCCGATGCCGATGCTGCGGATTCCGATTTTTGTCATGTTCGTTCCTTTTCGCGGGTCACTCGCCGTCCTTCAGGAGATTCAGATGAGCGGCCGTCTCCCGGGTCAGGCCGTGGATGACGAATCGCCCCCGGGCGACGATGTTTTCGCCCGCGCGGGCGACCACCTCGACGAATACCCGGCGGCCGGCCTTCCTTTCGACCCGGGCCTTGGCGATCAGCCGTTCGCCGGCCCGGACCGGCCGGAGGAAATCGACGTGGGCCTCGCCGGTCAGGGCGATCGGGGCCTCGGCCACGGCCGCAGCCAGCGAATTGAGCAGGGCGAAAAGGACGTGACCGCGGACGATGTCGCATTTCTCCAGGCACATCCCCGGGTCCGTTTCGAGAAGCGACAGGCCGCTTTTTCCCGGGTCGATCTCGATCATCTCGCCGACGTGGTCGCGGGCGCCCAGGGACCGGGAGACGCCGAAGTAACGGCCGGCCATCTCGCGCGTCCGGCGCCGGACGTCGGGGATGGCCAGGGCCGAACGATCGAGGCGGATGGTCGGAATGCTCGCCCCGAGGGAGGCGGCCAGCTCATCGTCCGTGACGAACGGGTTCCGCTCGATCTCCTCGCGGAGGCGTTCGTGCCGTTTTTCTTTCCTGATCATAAGCGCAAGGGATAAATATTACCAGGTGATAATAAACAAGAACAACTCTGACGTCAAGTCCGTTTGTCGTAACGTTTGAGCCAGGGGCTGTGTTTGACAAGGCCTCTCCGTTAAGGCTACGATCATTTGAGGGAAGAACCGAAAAGCGTGCCTTGCGGGGAAAGCCCACCGGTCATTTTGTTGAGGAGGAAGGCCATGAACAAAAAGATCTTTTATCTCCTTCTCGGCGCCGTTTTCGTCATCGGCGGGCTCACGGCCTGTCATAAAGGTGCGAAAAAGCCTCCGGCCGGTACGACGCCCATCGACCAGCTCATTCAGGCCGGCAAAGCACCCGTCAGCGTCGGCTCCCTGGTCAAAGGGATCAGTCCCGTCGCTCCGACGTTCAGCGTCCAGGTGGTCAACATCTCGGACGCACCCGTCAAGCTCATCAACGGGACGATCGTCTTTTTCGACGAGAACGGGAAGACCCTGCCGGATGCGGTCCAGGAGGCAGGCTACGCCGACCTCTCTCCCATCCCCCCGGGTGAAAAAATCGAGTTGTCCATTATGGCCTCCGACGACAAAGCCGTCACCGGAAAATGGATCATCAAGGACGTCATTTACGAAAAACCAAATCCGGTGGATAAACTCTACGGAAACCTTCCCTTTAAGTGGACGAATCCGAACTTTGAGGCCGAATTGGCCGCGGAAAAGAGTAAATAGCCGGTCCGGCAGGGCAGACGCGCGGATTCCACAATCACTTGTGAAACCGGGTTTCTATATATTTTGTCGTGCTTTCCGGGCTGAGCTTGACGCTCCCGGGGCCGCTCCGGACATAAAAATCGCCGGTTTCAGCCTCTTCGATCCCCGGCCACTTCAAAAAGACCGGTTCAGGGCTTCTTTGACAGCTGACCAGGCAGACCGTCTTCCCTTGGACAATCTGAGTTTTTGGGTCGATGCAGGTGCCGGCCCGGTCTCCAAGGCCGTTTCGGACCGCTTGGGCGAGATGTCTCATGAATTCGTCATCGTTTTCGAGCCGGTCCCGCTCAATGCCTATTACCGTGCCGTCGTCGGCCACGCCGATCAGAAGATCCCCGCCGGCCGTATTAAGAAAAGCGGCGATCGTCTTGAGCACGGAGTGGGTGATGAGCTTATCGTCTTTCTTATCTTCCCGGAGGTTCCATCTCAAGGTCGATTTAAACTCCAAGGTCTTCGATTCTCCCCGTTTGATCAACTCCTCGGCCTGTCTGTGGGCATGCAGGTAATTATCGAACAGGAAATCGCGGAGGGCCGCCCCGAAGGCTTGATCGTCGGTGATCCGTTTGTATAAGTCGAAATTCGAGTCCACAATCTCCTGGATGGCGTCCTCGACCTTGTGGTCGAACGTCAGGCGGATGTTCTCCCGCGTATTGACCCTGGCGCTGACGTCGAGGGCGGCGTCCTCATTGAGCTTCTGCAGAATTTGGCCCAGGGTCAGTCTGTGCTCCGGCCCGAGGTTCAAGCCGAACCGCTCATTGAGCTCGGCGATGATCCGGGAAAGCGGCTCGAGCAACTCCTCCTGACCGCCGCGCTGATCCTTCGTCATGACCGGCGCAATCCGGCCGCCCTTCCGTTCGGGCGTGATCTTGCCGCTTCCCGTCTGCCGGATGCGGTACGATTCCATGTCGATATTCTGCTGGATCTCGCGCGGCAGGGTTTCCGGATCGGTGCGAATCAGCCGCCTTAAGTTCCGCGTAAAAACATAGAGCTTTTCGAGTTCGGCGTCGGCGAAGGTCAAAACCTGGGACAAGAAGGCATAGAGGCGGACATAATCGGTCAACTGACCGCGAAAATCGCGCTGTTCGTCGGCCGTCATTTCCGTGAATCGCGTTGTCGCCGGAGCCAGGACGGCGTAGAGTTGATCTTGAGTCGCTTTTTTTTCGAAATAGACCTTTGCGAACCGTTCGACGTCCGGTTCGGTGAAGACCGGGAAGCTTCGGAGACGGGATTGAATTTCGTAAAGAAGGTTCGGGTCGGTCGCCTCCGACAGAATCGTCGTCTCATAGTAGGGCTCGAAGGCGGCCCGGATCGCGTCGGCCTCGTTGGCGAAATCGAGGACCATGGTCCCGCGCTTTTCCGGCGGATGCGTCCGATTCAACCGCGATAATGTCTGAACCGCATTCACCCCGCCGAGCTTTTTATCCACGTACATCGTCTGGAGGAGCGGCTGGTCGAACCCGGTCTGGAACTTGTTGGCGCAGATGAGGAATCGATATTCCGCCCGCTCGAACATCCTGGCCGTCTGCTTCTCCGAGAAGCCGTTCATCCCAGACTCGGTGTAGGATTGGCCGCCGTCCGAGACGGTCCCGGAGAAAGCGACCAAAGCTTTGAAAGGAAGGCCCTTCTCTTGGATAAAGCGGTCCAAGGCCAGCTTGAAATGGACGGCGTGCAGTCGCGATCGGATCACGATCATGGCCTTCGCTTTGCCGCCGATCTCGCCGGCGACTTGGGCGGCGAAGTGCTCGACCATGATCCGGACCTTTTCTCCGATGGCATGCGGGTGGAGTTCGACGAAGGCCTTGAGCAGGTATTGGGCTTTGCTTTTATCGTATCGGGGGTCGTCCTCGATTTTCTTGAGCAAGCGCCAGTAAGCCTTGTAGGTCGTGTAGTTGTCCAGAACGTCGAGGATGAAGCCCTCTTCGATCGCTTGGCGCATGCTGTAGAGGTGAAACGGGGCGAACGTTCCGTCATCGCGCTTCGTCCCGAACAGTTCAAGCGTCTTGGCTTTGGGGGTCGCCGTGAAGGCGAAAAGCGAGAGGTTCGGCATCCGGCCGCGCTTTTCCATCTCGGCCAGAATCACCGCTTCGAGTTCCTCTTCGGGAGTTTCCGCTTCGGACTCGTCCCGCTCCGCCTCTTCGAGGCTCCCGGCCGCCAGAACCGACTTGAGGCTCTTCGTGCTCTCGCCCGACTGGGAGGAATGGGCCTCGTCCACGATCACGGCGAATCGATGTCCGGGAAGCTCCCCGATGTCTTTGACGATGACCGGGAACTTCTGGAGCGTGGTCACGATGATCGTTTTTCCGGATTCGAGCGCCTGCTTGAGCTGGCGCGAGGTCGTGTCGATGTTCTCGACGACGCCCAGTGTTTGCTCAAACTGGCGCATGGTCGCCTGAAGCTGGCGGTCGAGGATGCGCCGGTCGGTGACGACGACGATCGAATCGAAAACACGCCGATCCTGAAGGTCATGGAGAGTCGCCAGCCGGTGGGCCAGCCAGGCGATGGTGAAGCTCTTGCCGCTTCCAGCCGAATGTTGAATCAAGTATCGCCGGCCCGCCCCGCTCCGCCCGGCATGGGCGACGAGGCTTCGCACGGCGTCGAGTTGCTGATAACGGGGGAAAATGAGCGTCCGCTTTCCTGTTTTTCGCCCCCTTTCGTCCTCCTCCTCGATCTCGTGGATGAATTGGCGGATAAGGTCGAGGACACTGTCGCGGGACCAGATTTTCTCCCAGAGATAGGCCGTCGGGTAACCCTTCCGCGTCGGCGGGACGGGGGGATTTCCGGCTCCGCCGAACTTCCCCTGGTTGAACGGCAGGAAGCGCGTTCGCGGCCCGGTGAGTTGAGTGGTCACATAGACGAGGTCCGGGTCCACGGCGAAATGGGCCAGGCACCGGTCGTAGGCGAAAAGAGGCTCGCGCGGGTCGCGGTCGGTTTTGTACTGCCGAATGGCGTCCTCGATCGTCTGACCGGTGAGAGGATTCTTGAGCTCGGCGGTGAAGATCGGAATACCGTTCAGGAAGAGCACCAGGTCGATACTTTGGGCCGTTTTTTCACTATAGCGGAGCTGGCGGACGATGGTGAAGAGGTTTGCCGCATGGAGCCGCTGGAGAGCTTCGTTGAGCCCGCTCGACGGACGGAAGAAGGCCGTCTGGAACTTGCAGCCGGAGTCCTTGAAGCCGTGGCGAAGGACGTCGAGCGCGCCGCGGTGTTCCATTTCCCTCGAGAGCCGTTTGAGAAATTGCTCCTTGACCGCAGCCCCGTAGTGCTGCTTGAGCTTTTCCCATTCTCTGGGTTGGGTTGCCAGGACGAAATCAATGACATCACGGGGCAAAAGGAGGAGGGAGGCGTCGTATTCTTCGGGCGGGCGCTTGCGATAGCCGCCGGCCGGGAATTCGCCGTAGGGAGCGGGTTCTTCGCGGATCCCCG
>CAYSGA010000165.1:0-5096 GCA_964430165.1 uncultured Eubacteriales bacterium | reverse complement strand
CGCTGTTCAGCTTCTTCATCGCCCCGTTGTTCGCCACCGTTCTGCTCGGCATGCTCTGGAAACGGGCGACGTCGGCCGGGGGGTTCTGGGGCCTGCTGGCCGGGACCGTCTCTTCCGTCGGCATGTGGATCTGGGTCAAAGCGGACCCGGGAGCCCTGCGGATCATCGCCCTGTCGCCGCACGCCAAGGCGATGGCCGAGAACATGTACCGGGCGCTGTGGTGTTGCCTGATCTGCGCCTCCGTCACGGTCGTGGTCAGCCTGTTCACCAAGCCCAAGCCGGAGAGCGAGCTCAACGGCCTGGTGCGGAGCTGCACGGTCCTGCCGTCGGAAAAAGACCTGAAGTTGACCCAGCGGCCGATCTTCTGGGCCGGCGTCGTCTGCGCCGTGTTCATCGCCTTGAACATCATCTTCTGGTAAGGAGCAAGCCCATGGGAAAAAAAATGATCTCGATCTGGTACTTCGTCGGGCTGATCCTGACCGTCTACGGCGTCCTGATCTTCGGGGCCGGAATTTATGACCTGATTGCTCCGTTCAAATATCAGATCGTGATGCGCGAGCTGCACGCGGGGGTGTGGTGGGGGGCGCTGCTGATCGTCATCGGCGTCGTTTATATCGTCAAATTCAAACCGAAGAGAATCGAAAAATAAACACGCCTGCGGCCGGCCCCCGAATAGGCCGGGGGATGGCCGGCGCGCTTTCGGAATTTTCCCTTACCGGATGTATCCCAGGGCCCGCAACTGCTCTTCCAGATTCTTGTCGATCTTGGATTGCTTGCCTTCTCCTCTCCCCGGGATCAGTCGGTCGGTTTCCCTCGCTTTTTGAGCGAGGGCCCGGGCCCGGACAGTGTCTTCCGGCCGGTCAACGACGTTCTTTTTTTCCCCGGGGTCGCGGGCGAGGTCGTAGAGCTCGACGGCGGGAAAGGCGGGCGGTTTGACGGTGAAGAACGCCAGGTTCTCCGCGGAAAAGGGCTGGTTTAGGATGACCTTCGTTCGCCCGTCGTTTTGGGCCAGGCGTCGCGGAATCTGACAGTTGAGGATGTTTTCGGCCAGTTCGGCCAGGAAAACGCGGTCGGTCGATTCTTTTCCGGCCAGGACGGGCCGAAGGCTCTCGCCGTTGAGGGACAATTCCCTGAACGGGATGCCGGCGAAATCGAGGATCGTCGGCATCAGGTCGATCAACCGGACGATGGAGGAATAGCGCCGCCCCCGGAATTCCGAATCCGGCATTTTAACGACGAGCGGAACGCGGATGAGCTCGTCGTAAACACTGTGCGAGTGGTTCCAGCCGCCGTGATCGTAAAATTCTTCACCGTGGTCGCTGGTCACGATGATCATCGTCCGGTCATAGAGGTGAAGCTTGCGGAGGGCGTCCACGACGGGCTGGACGAGGGTCTCGTCCGTGAAACGGACCCCGGCGTCGTAGAGGGCGATCACGTTGTCCCGGTCGGGCTCGCTGAGGGGCCCGAAAATGCCCGCCCGCCCGCCGAGTTCCTTGTTGATGTCAACCCTGCTCCAGCGTGCGTCCGGCCGGAGGAACATGGTCCGGTAGGGCTTAGGGCTTTTGTAGGGGGAATGGACCTGGTAGGTGTGGAGAAAGAGAAAGAACGACCGGTCGCCGTTCTTTTCGATCCATTGGGCCGCGTCGTACCCGGTTTTGGCGGCCTGGCTCGTATCCATAATGTCCGCCTGGTCCATGTGGTATTCGTCGAACCCCTTGGCGAATCCGTAAACCGTGCTGACGAACCCGCCGCTCGTGATCGCCCGGGTTGCGTATCCCCGCGCCCGCATGAGTTCGGCCAGAGTGGGGTTCCGGGGGTCCATCCGGTCGCGTTCGGCATAGACGCGGTGCCGGACGCAATTCAAGCCCGTGAGCATGGAAACGTGGGCGGGAAGCGTCCACGGCGACGTGGAGTAGACATTTTCAAAGACGACCCCGTCGGCGGCCAGGGCGTCGATCCGGGGCGTCACCGGACGGACGTACCCGTAGGTCCCCACATGATCGGCCCGGAGGGTGTCGATGGAAATGAGGACGACGTTCAAGGGCGTCTTTTCCGGAACATAAAGGACCGGCTGGGCCCAGTAGGCGAAGGCGCCGGAAGCGCCGGACGTAACGAGCGTGAGCTTCGCCTCCCTCTCCCGGGCCGGCAGCGGAACCCGTTCCCGGACCTGGTTGATCGTCCGCGATTTTCGGGCTTCGGGCTGTTTGAGAACGCGCTCGAAAAGAACCTTCTGCCGTCCGTCCGTTTCGAGGATCATCATGAATTTGACGCCGCCGGACGAATCTCCGGCGCCCGCGGCCCGGGCGGCCGAGTGGGCGTCCCGGACGATCCCGATTCCGAAATCCAGGACCCCCTCGGTTTTGAAGGGGAGCCGGTACTGAAATTCGCTCCGGGGCGGGGCGAAAAGAATGTCCATCGACAGCAGGCCCAGGGCGAGTTTGCGTTTCAATCCGAAGGCGGCTTCGCCGATTCCGGTTTCGCTCATGACGGAGGAATTGACCGGAAAGGCCCGTTCGCCGAGGGCGGCGGTTTCCGGGTTTTTCAGGGGACTCTTGAGGACGCCGGCGTCCGTCAGCCCGTCGATAAAACGGTAGGCGACGGGACGGGATTCGGGTTTCGGACGACAGGCCGGACCGGACCACACCGCCAGGACCAGGACGGGAAAAAGGGCCCGATGAAAACCGTGAAAACGATGATTTTTCAAGGGGAGTGATGATAGCATATTCCGACCCCGTAAAAAAACAAGGCGATCCCACCCGGCCAATCCGGGCGGAGCGGCGGGGCGTCGAAGAATTCGATTGACCGCTTCCGGCATTCTTCGTAAAATGGCCTCTCGTTTTTTTCGCTTCACCCGGCCAGAGGAGGCCCCGCATGGATCTGCAGAAAATCGTCGACCTGATTTATGGATATGTCTGGAGCTATCCTCTCGTCGTCCTTTGTCTCGGCGCGGGTATTTACTTCTCGATCCGGACGCGCTTTCTCCAGGTCCGGCTGATCAAGGACATGGTCGGCCAGCTCTGGAGGGGCGCCTCGTCCAAGAAGGGCGTTTCCTCGTTCCAGGGATTTGCCATGGCCCTGGGCGGCCGGGTCGGGACGGGCAATATCGCCGGCGTGGCCACGGCCATCAGCGTCGGGGGGCCCGGGGCCTTGTTCTGGATGTGGATGCTGGCCTTCCTGGGCGCGGGTTCGGCCTACATCGAAGCGGCTCTGGCCCAGGTCTGGAAGGAAGAAATCGGGGGCGTTTACCGCGGCGGCCCGGCGTTTTATATCGAAAAAGGCCTGCGCCAGAAATGGTACGCCGTCATCTTCGCCCTCGTCACCATCCTGTCCTGCGGCATCCTCCTGCCGGGCATCCAGTCCAACAGCATGACCGTGGCCTTCCAGAACGTGTTTCCCAAGCTGACGCCATCGGTCGCCGGGCTTGTCATCGCCGGTCTCTTGGCCCTGATCATCTTCGGCGGGGTCAAGCGCATCGGCAAGGCCGCCGAGCTCATGGTCCCCTTCATGGCCATCGGTTACGTGATCATGGCCCTCATTATCATCATTCTGGACATCAAACGCCTTCCCTCCATTTTGGGATTGATCTTCAGCTCCGCGTTTGGGGCCAACGCCATGTTCGGCGGGATCGTCGGCTCGGCGATCATCTGGGGGGTCAAGCGGGGCATCTTCTCCAACGAGGCCGGGCAGGGAACGGGGCCGCAGGCCGCGGCCGCGGCCGAAGTCCGGCATCCCGCCCAGCAGGGCCTGGTCCAGGCCTTTTCCGTCTACGTGGACACCCTGTTCGTCTGCAGCGCCACCGGATTTATGATTCTCCTGACCGGAATGTACAACGTCGCCGACGGCAAGGGCGGACAAATCGTCAACAACATTCCCGGCGTCGAAGCGAGCCCCGTCTGGACCCAGATGGGCATCGATACTCTGCTCAAGGGATTCGGCGGATATTTTGTGGCCATCGCCCTTTTCTTTTTCGCCTTTACGACCCTGATGGCCTACGCCTTCTACACGGAATCCAATGTGGCCTACCTGTTCAAGAAAAGGAGCTCCCTGGCCATTCAGGTGGCCCGAGTGTTCCTGCTGGCGATGACCTTCTTCGGAGCGATCCGCTCGACCGGCTTGGCCTGGACCCTGGGCGACATCGGCGTGGGCCTGATGGCCTGGCTGAACATCATCGCCATCCTCCTGTTGTCCCGGGTCGGCCTGGCCACCTTGAAGGATTACGAGGCCCAGCGGAAGGCCGAGCATATCTATTTCGATCCGAAAAAGCTGCGCATCAAGGACGCCGGCATCTGGAACACGATCCGGGCCCGGTACGAAGCCGAGGACGCCGCCCAAAAATAATCCGGAGCTGGGTTGCTCGTCGCGAAGGACGTCGGCCGGGAGAGGCCTGCTTCCGGCCCGTCGAACGCGTTTTCCGGCGGTCTCCTTGTCTCCTTGGGCCCGAAGAAAGAAAATCCTGGCCTATTTCAGGATGTTGAGGCTCAGGGTGATGATGAGGGCGTTAGTGAAGTCGATGAAAAACGCCCCGACCATCGGGACGACCAGGAAGGCCCGGGGCGCCCGGCCGTATTTATCGACGATGACTTTCATGTTGGCCATGGCGTTGGCCGTTGTCCCCATCATGAAGCCGAAATAGCCCGCGGACATCACCGAGGCCTCGTAGTCCTTGCCCATTATTTTAAAGACGGGCCAGAGACACAGGACCGCGAGCAGAACGACCTGTCCGATCAGGACGAAAAACAGGGGAAGCACCAGCCCGGCCAGCTCCCAGAGCTTGAGGGTCATGATGGCCATGACTAAAAACAGCGAAAGGGCGACATGTCCGAGGTCGTCGAGCGTCCGCTGGGAGAGGCCGATCCAGCCGGTGACGTCGTTCAGGTTGCGGATGCCGGCGGCGACGAACATGGCCCCGATGTAGGCCGGGAGGGTGAAGCCCAGGGCGGCGAACCCCTTGCTCAGCCAGAACCCGACCCACATGGCTACGAGAAGAGCGACAAGGTTTTTCAGAAGGATGTAGGATTCGACGTCCTCTCCGCCCGGGGCCGCCGCCTTGGGTTCGAACAGCTTGTCTTCCACGACCTGCTCGGCGATGACGACCG
>CAYSGA010000164.1:0-5151 GCA_964430165.1 uncultured Eubacteriales bacterium | reverse complement strand
CCGAGTCGGGGCGCCCCGTCGCCCGCAGCGTAAGGGCAAGGCCTTGCCAGTCCTACACGACCCTTGGGAGTCAGGGCCCCACTGGGGGATGGGTGGAACGAGGACGCGACGGGGCTGCCCTCACGCCAAGGGCGGGGAGGACTGCAAAGCCTGCGAGGCGGCAGGACCCTGAGTATGCGGGACTTCCACCCAATTCCACGGTGAATCCCGGCGTTGAATCCCGGGCCGGGTTCGGGTACATTGATTCTTCGCCGGTCCAGACCATGAACACGTCCGTCCCGATCGAGATCAATGAACGATTCCGGGAAGCCCTCCACTGGATGGAGGAGACGGACCGCCCCGTCTTCATCACCGGAAAAGCCGGGACGGGGAAATCCACCCTCCTGGAGTACTTCCGCGAAACGACCGGCAAGGAGATCGCCGTCCTCGCCCCGACCGGAGTGGCCGCCTTGAACGTCCGCGGCCAGACCGTCCATTCCTTCTGCGGATTCAAACCCGACATCACCCTGGCCAAAGTCCGCAAAATCAACGCGAAAAGGGACCCGAGCCGGATGGCGATGTTAAAAAAGCTAGAGACCATCGTCATCGACGAGATTTCGATGGTCCGGGCCGACGTTCTGGACTGCGTCGAGAAATTCCTCCGGTTGAACGGCCCGCATCCCCGGAAGCCTTTCGGCGGCCTGCAGATGATCATGATCGGCGATCTCTACCAGCTCCCTCCGGTCGTCACCGGCGCGGAAAAATCCCTCTTCACCCTCCATTACGAAACGCCGTACTTTTTCTCGGCCCACTGCCTCCTCCGGGATTCTTTCCGGCTGGAATTCGTCGAGCTTGAAAAAATCTACCGCCAGACCGAGGCCGATTTCATCGGCCTGCTCAACGCCATCCGCAACCGGTCCGTCACGGCGGACGACCTGGTCCGACTCCACTCGCGGTTCGACGCCGGGTTCGTCCCGCCCGAGGACGACTTCTACGTGACCTTGACGAGCACCAACGACCTGGCCGCCGCCCGTAACCGGGAAAAGCTCGACCTTCTGCCGGGACGTCTCCACGTCTACCAGGGAGTCGTCGACGGGGAATTCGAGCGCTCCTCGCTTCCCACCGATGAGCGCCTCGAGATCAAGGTCGGAGCCCAGGTGATGCTCCTCAACAATGACGCCGCGGGCCGTTGGGTCAACGGGTCGATCGGCAAGGTCGTCGACATCCTCCGGGAGAAGGGCGAGGACGACCGGATCGTCGTCGAGCTTCAGGACGGCGGGCGGGTCGAAGTGAAACCGAGCGAATGGGCCCTTTACAAATTTTCCTATGACGCGGACAAGGACGCGATCGTCAGCGAGGCGGTCGGAGCGTTCATTCAATATCCCCTCAAGCCGGCCTGGGCGATCACGATCCACAAAAGCCAGGGCAAAACGTTTCATAAAGTCGTCGTCGACGTCGGCCGGGGTGCGTTCGCCTGCGGCCAGGTCTACGTCGCCCTCAGCCGCTGCACAAACTTCGGCGGCCTGGTGTTGAAAACGCCCATCGTCCGGTCGCACATCCGGGCGGACTGGCGGGTCTCAAAATTCCTGACCCGGTTCCAATACGAACGGGCCGACGAGCGCCAGCCCTACGCGGACAAAAAGAGAATCATCGAGGAGGCCATCGGGGAAAATCGCGACCTCGAAATCCTCTATCTCAAGCCGGACGACACGAAAAGCCGGCGCCGGATCCGGCCGGAAGCGGTCGAGGAGATGGAATACGCGGGAAAGACGTTCGAGGGCGTCCGGGCCTATTGCCACGAACGCGAGGACATGCGGACCTTTCGCATCGACCGGATGCTCGAAGTCAAGATCCGCTGAACCGCTCCCCGCCCGCAGGCGCGGAATTACGACACGACGAGCGTCCCGCTGTCCCCCACTTTCCACACGCCCCGGATCGACAGGTACAAAACCGTCCGGATGACCTCGCGCTCGTTTTCGGCCTTGTATTTGATGTCCACGAGCATCCAGTCGTCCAGCCCCTGGTTGAGCATTTCCAGGGCGTTCGGACTGGGTCCGGCGTATTGCCGGCCCTTGAACCGGCTCAAGGCCCGCTTGTCGGACCCGTAATTCCGGATGTAAAGGGGCAGGGCGCCGCGGTTTTCCGCGTCCGTTTTGATGTATATTTCGACGTCGTTTTTCGGGAAGTAAGATTCGTCCATCATCACCCAGGCGGCGGCATCCGGGCTGTCCCCGCCCTTCGACCGGAGAGCTCGATACCCGAAAAACGCGGCGACAGCGACGACGTCGAAAACGAGGAAAAGAACCAACAGCCTTGTTTTTTTGCTCATGGGCTCCCTATCCTTCCCTTTTCACGTCGGAAGCGTTCCCTGAACGGCTTTCCGCAGTTCGCGGTCCCGGGCTATTTTCCGGATCGCCTCTTTTTGCAGCAACCGGTAGCGGTCGCTGGGGATGGATTTGCGTTTGATCCTGGCCAGAAGATTCCCCACTCCGGCCAGGGCCCCGGCCACGACGCCGCCTTCCCCGGCTCCGCCGGCCGAAGGCGCGGGTCCGCCGGGAACGGGTTCCTCTTCGGACCCCCGCCCGAACAGGTCCTTCTCCCGGGGACCGGGATCGATCCGGACGAATTCGTCGTACTGGGCCTTGGAGACAAAGCCCATCGTCCGGAGGGTCCGGAGCATGGCCAGCGCGCTGACCCCGAAATAACGTTTCAGGTAAAGCACCTGGTCGAAGGTGAGGCGCAGGGCTTTAAAATCCTTCTCGATCATTTCCTTGATTTTGTCCGGCGGCATCAGGAACCGGGCCGCGAACGCCTGGGCGAATGGCTCCCTCGGATGATAGAGGGAGGCATATTCGTCGATGAAAACGTCGGGGCTGTCGATGACCGGACCGTCGCCCCTATCCTTCAGATAATGGCAGTATTCGTGGGCGGCGCTGAAGGCCTGGCGGCCGAGCGATTGACCGCTGTTGACCAGGGCGAACGCCGCCTCCTTCTGCTCCAGGTAGATGAAGACGCCGCTCACCTTGGAATCCTCGGGCAGGGGCATCCTGTAGACCCGGCACCCGTTGGTTTCGATCAAGGCGAACACGTCGCGGATGGGCTCATCGCCCAATCCCAAACGGCGCCGTTCCTCGTCGGCCATCCGGTCCGGAGAGAGCCCGGAATATAGGGGGGCCGATTCGAGGCGCCGGCCGGTGATGTTTTCCAGCCGGAGGTAATCGTCGCAGTAGCGCCGGAAACGAAGGAGTTCCTCCCGTGTTTTCCCATCGACGGAATCGGCCCGGAACAGGAGCGCGAACGCGTCCGGCGGGGCCGGTTTTTCATGGAAGAAATACGTCAGGTCGCGGTTGAGGAATGTGGCCAGTTTCTCGAGCGTGGCCATCGAAGGGGTGCGTTTGCCCGCTTCGAGGAGGGAAATGTACTCGGATGACAAACCCACAGCCCGGGCGAACGCGCCCTGGTTGAGATGGGCCGCTTCCCGGGCTTTCCGGATCTTGTGAGGAAGGACGGATTGCATGGACACCCTCCCTGGTGTCACCTTAACACGCGGTTTCGGAAATTGTCAAGAAGGGCGGGGCGATTGACTGCCGGTTAAATCCGGCCGATCCCCCGGCCGACGATCGCCCGCCACAGGGAAACATATTCGCGGGCGTGATCGGGAAGATGCCCGATTTCCTCGGCGGTCAGCATGCGGGCCACGACGCCGGGCGACCCGAGGATCAGGCACCCTTCCGGGTAGGTTTTTCGCGGAGGAATCAGGGCCCCCGCCCCGACGATCGAATTCGGGGGGATGACCGCCTTGTCCAGGACGATCGCCCCCATCCCGACGATGCAATTGGCCCCGATGGTGCAGGCGTGGAGAATCGCCCCGTGACCGACGGTGACATGGTCGGCGATGACCGTCGGCAGGTCTAAATCGACATGGATAGTGCTGTTGTCCTGGATGTTGGAGTTTTCTCCGATCGCGATGTCGCCGATGTCGGCCCGCAGGACACAGTTGTACCAAACGCTCGCGCCGGCGGCCAGGACCACCTTGCCGATCAGCCGGGCGCCTTCGGCGACGAACGTATCGGGATGAATCTTCGGTTTGCGGTCGGAAAAATCAAACGCGGTCATGTCCTCTCTCCTTCCCCTTTAATATGCCCCAAGGAAGAATTCAAGGCAAGAACAACGGGGGAGGCGAAGGCATCATACGGAAAGGGACCGGAAGCTGAGATCCAAGAAATCGGCCGGTTTATCAGTCTTATCAGGGAAAAACGGGGAAGCCAGCGAGAGGGATCGAACCTCCGACCTGCTGATTACGAATCAGCCGCTCTACCGACTGAGCTACGCTGGCAGCGAACGGCGGGAGTGTTAAATTAGCCGAAACGGGCCTTCCTGTCAATGCGCGATGTCCGCACTTTCGTTCTTAAGCAGTGGGAACCGCGGCCCACGAATCGGGGATGGTCGGCCCAAACGGCGGGTCTCGGCCGACCTGCGGGATAGCCAAAGATTTATTCGGGAAAAGCTCTCGAACGGCGACAAAAAGCGACAAGATGCGACATTTCATCAAAAAGTATTGACAACATTGGAGAACTGTTTAATTTGGAAATCGGGTGCGGGCCGTGTCGCGA
This sequence comes from uncultured Eubacteriales bacterium, assembly GCA_964430165.1. Lineage (GTDB taxonomy): Bacteria > Acidobacteriota > Aminicenantia > Aminicenantales > UBA4085 > JAAZPG01. The sequence continues at coordinate 559 of CAYSGA010000164.1, read as the reverse complement.
AGAACGACCCGGGATGATGGCGAAAGGCGGAGGCTTTTCCAGCCGCCGGAAGACGCAAACGGGGGGTTGAGGGTTATTTCTTGTCGGGGTCTTTCTTGCCGCTTTCTCCCTGGTGCTTCCGCCAGGCGTTGTACCCCATGTCCAGAAGTTCGGACTTGGTGCACTTTTCCATATCTTTGATCTTCAAACCGACTTCGATCTTTTCCCCGAGGGATTTGGCCCAGACAACTTCCCCGGTCATCCGGCAGGTCCGGTTTTCGTCCAGTTCGTGAATCTGGAAACTGACTTTGTCCCCCTCTTGAAAGGCGTGCCCCAGGTCGAAAACGAGGCGAATTCCCTCCCGGGAAACGTTGTCGATCAGCGCCTCCTTGGGATCGGCGTTCGGGTCGTCGACCTCCACGAGATCGATGGGAATCAAACACTCGAACCGGAGGAATTTTCTTTTATCGTCGTCCATGACACCCTTACTGTGACATAATCCCCTTTTTTTTTCAAGCCGGTTTTCGCTTTCCAATTCGCGTCGATTTGGCTACAATACTGCCCTGAAAGATCATCCATG
>CAYSGA010000163.1:0-5156 GCA_964430165.1 uncultured Eubacteriales bacterium | reverse complement strand
CCTGGCCGCGAGCGCTCTCGCCCTTTCTTCCAGTCTTTCGATGCTCAGCAGTTCGTCGCGCAGGGCCTTCTCAGCCGGATGACGAGCGCGGCTGCCGAGCAAGCGGAAAGGCGCTTTCACGGCCGGCGCCGCCGCGACGCGTAATAGTCCTCGAAATTCCAACCCACGGATGCTCCTCTATCGACGGGTATAGGCAATAAGTGATTTAAATATATTATATTACGGGCACAAAAATATTTCAACGGCTTCCGCGTCAAGGAGACGCAGGCTCCCGGCCCGTTTTGTTTCGCCGCCCGGAAGTCCGTTCCGGTATGGCCTAAAACGGCGGCCGTTTAAATCTCCCGGCGGCCGTTTGTTTCGATCGTGACATGGACCAATTCGGGATGATCGGCCAATCTCTTTTTATATTCCTCGACCGGTTCGCAATATTCCGATTCCAGTAAAACCAGGCAGGCGTCTTTGTCCCCGGCGACCCGCCACAGGTGCAGATCGTCCACTTTTGTTTTTCCATCAACTTCGAGGCGGGTCTGGATTTCTCGAATCAACGGCGCATCCGTCCGAAGACCCCGGTCGATCAGGATCCCGGACGTCTCTTTCAACAGGGAAACCGCCCAGGACAGGATCAGGACCGCGCCGACAATCCCCATCAGCGGGTCCAGGAAAGTCCACTTGAAGTACCGGGCCCCGAGCAAGGCCGCGATCGCCAGGACCGACGTCAGGGTGTCGGCGACGACGTGAAGATACGCGGACTTGAAATTCAGGTCTTCGGGGCCGCGGGGGCGCGGCGAAGAATCGACGCCGGCCGTCCGGCCGTTTCCGGAATGGAGAACGGCCGCACAGAGGAGGTTGACGACGAGCCCGAGCCCGGCGACGGGCAGGGCCTGACCGAAGCGGATCGGCGCGGGATTAAAAAACCGCTCGATGGAGGTCACGGCCATGACCGCGCCGACCAGCCCGAGGACGATCGCACTCGAATAGGCGCCGAGGATTTCGATCTTCCACGTGCCGAAGGTGAACCGGTGATCATGGACGTGTGTCCGGGCGAAGATGTAGGCCAGAAGCGAAAGCCCCAGGGCGAACGCGTGCGTGCCCATGTGCCAGCCGTCGGCGAGCAGGGCCATCGAATGCGTCAGCCAGCCGAAAACGATTTCGGCGATCATCATGAGAAAGGTGATGACGACGACGATCAGGGTCCGCCGTTCGACCGCGGTCTTGTCGATGTGGAACTCGTGCAGATACCGGTTGGATTCGATGCGGGCGCGCGTCATATCGTCTCCTCCTGCCTCCCCGGGCTTCGGAGAAGTTCCCGGCGGAGATCGGCGGCGGAAGTCTCCGCGGCGACGTCCAGCGTCGTGACCGGAATCCCCTGGACCGCGTAATATCCGACCAGCGGAATTGTCCGTTCCTCGTAAAGCGAGAATTTTTTTTCGACCTCGTCCGGAGAATCGTCCTCGCGGATCAACCGGTCGCCGGCAGCGTCGGTCCGTATCCGTTCGCGGATCGTTTCGGCCGGGGCGTTTAGAAGAACGATCCGCCGGACGACGGCGACCGCTTCCAGGTCCCGGGCCTGCCCGAGATGCCGCGGCCAGCCGTTTAAAAGAAGAAGGTCCGACACCCGTGCCCCGCGCCGCCGTAAAAAATCATCGAAGATTTTCCCGACAAGGGAGGACTGTCCGTCTTCAAAAAGGACGCCTTCTCGAAGAACACGGCGAATGACGTCCCGGTCATCGACGGACAGACCCAAAACGTTTTCCATGCCCGCGTCGACCTTTCTCAATTCGGAGCCGAAATCAAAATGAAAACATCGCCGGCCGTTCCATCCGGAGCGTTCCAGAACATTCCCCAGAGGCGTCTTTCCGGCCCCCGTCGGGCCGACGATCAGCCAGGCCTCAAACATGCGGACGGCCGGGGCAGGGCTTCAGGGTTATTCCGCGTAAAACAGGATCATCCGCCGGACCGCCTGTTCGCAGACCGGGCAGTACGGTTTGGCTCCCTTGGTAAACATGAGGCAATCGACGGCCGGCCGGAAGAGCCCCTTGGCCGCGTAGCCCGCGCCTTCGAAGGCACCCGTTTTCCCGGCGAATTTGCTCGCGGCTAAAAAACGGTCCACCCATTCGGCCTGTTCCCTCGACACCCTCTCGGATTCCTCTTCCAGCCGGGCGACTTCGTCGGCCGGGGCGCCGCTCCGCTTCATCCTGGCGATCTTCTCGTTGATTTCGCCGCGAATCTTCTGGTAGGCCAGGTCGTTTCTGTCGAATTCCTCCTTTTCCCAAGGCGTCGGGACGGCCGTTCCGAGGGTGACGAGGTCTTTCCATTTCAAATTCGCGGGATCTAGAAGGGCCGTGATATTGGCCTCGCGCGGTTCGATTCCCGCAGGATAGAACTCATTGTAGGCCACGGACGAGGTGTAATACTCGTCGGCCAGCCCGGCAAAGGAATGACCGAATTCGTGCGGAAACAAGTACTCGAACCATTGGTTGTCGACGGTGAAGGTGCAGAAGGCGTTGTAGATGCCGCCTCCTCCGTACCGCTTGTGGTTGACCATGACCGCGAGCGCGTCATAAGGAACATGAGCGGCGATGTCGCGGAGCGTCTTGTTGTCCTCGGTCAAAACATAGCGTTCCGAACCGAGCGAGTCGAACGTCGCCGCGACGGCGGTCGACTTATAGCTGCCGTGGCCGGGCTCGTCGCAGCCGCTCTCGTCGGACGGTTTCCAGACGCCGGACACGTTGAACTTGTCGCGAAGGCTGAGATACGGTTCCCGCCCGAATAGGACCTTGACGAAGCGGTCGAGATCGGCCCGGAGCTTGGCTTCCTCCGCAAGCGTATAGCCCTCGGCGATGAAGGCCAGGTCGGCCTTAACGTGAGGGTCGCCGCTCTTCAGCAACGTGAACACCCTGACCCCGGACGACAAAGGCTTTTTCAGAACTTCGATCGAGGTCGGGTCGACGACCTGTTCGAAGACTTTATGAAGGGCGTTTTCCCGGTCACGTGATTCCAGGACGAACTTGACCTTGGCTTTCGGCAGGGGTATCAGGGCCGACTCATGGTAGGTCCGCCGGATTCCCTTGGCCGCCTCCTCCGTCGTCCGGTACTCGCCGAAATAACTGTCGAAGCCGCGGGAAAAAATGAGCGTTCCGGACGCTTCGTCGTAAATCTTGAGGCAATACTTGCCCAGGTCGAAAAGGTCGATGAGGTTCTTCATCGACCCGGCCCAGGAACCCTGGACAAGAGCCCGGTCGAGGGTGATGATTTCCTCCTGAAGGTTGCCGATATGAAAATAATCGACCCGCAGCGTCTGGTCGACGAAATATTGGTCGAACCCGGAGTGCGTTTTCCCGAAATTCGGAGCGACGGCCACGGCCAGAATCAAGGCGGCGCCGAGCAGGGTTTTCATGGATTCCTCCTGTCCCGGATGGGAACGCCTTATTATAACAGAAACGCTTCTTCTTCCGCATGGAAAGACGGTCGCAATTCTCCTATAATGGGAGACCTCCATGGCTTCACGGAAACGATGGCTCACCCTCGCCTTCCTTGTTTCGCCGCTTGCCGTTTTTCTCTTTTCCCTGACCCTGGGACCGACGGAAATCCCCTTCCCCGCCCTGGGCAAGGCCCTCCTCTCGCCCGTCGTCAAAGCCTGGAACGACGCCGTCACCCCGGTTCAGCGGGACATCCTTTTCGGGATCCGTCTTCCCCGGCTTCTCCTCGGCCTGGCCGTCGGGGCGGCCCTGTCCGTCTCCGGGGCGTCGCTGCAGGCGGTTTTTAAAAATCCCCTCGTCAACGAATACATCCTCGGCCTCTCCTCCGGGGCGGCCCTCGGCGCCTCCCTCTCGATCGTCCTTCTCGGTTCGGCCGTCCCCCCTCAAATCGCCGCTTTTGTTTTCGCCCTCCTCGCCGTCGCCCTGGTCCTTCTCGTTTCCCGGATGTCGCAGTCCTCCCCGATCTCGACGCTTTTAACCGGCGTCATCATCTCCGCGTTTTTCTCCGCCGTCCTCTCGCTGGTCGAATTTTTCGCCAGCCCCTACTCGCTCCAAGCCTTGTTTTATTGGCTGATGGGAAACCTGGGGACGGCCGGCTGGCGCGACCTTGCGGTTCCCCTGCCGTTGATCGCGGTCGGAACGGCCATCCTCCTCCTCATGTCCTGGCGTCTGAACGTCCTGTCCCTCGACGATGAGGACGCCCGCTCGCTCGGGGTCAACGTGAAGCGCGACCAACGGGTCGTCGTCCTGCTGGCGACGCTGATTACCGCGGCGGCTGTATCGGTCGCCGGCATCATCGGCTGGCTCGGGCTCATCATCCCCCACCTCGTCCGGATGATTGTGGGCGTGGACAACCGCCGGGTCCTTCCGCTTTCCGCCGCCCTGGGCGCAAGCACGCTTGTCCTGGCCGATGACGCGGCCCGGGTCCTGGCCGCGTTTGAGGTCCCCGTCGGGATTTTCACGAGCCTCGTCGGCCTGCCCTTGTTCATTCTCCTTCTGACGAAATCTTCGAAGATCTGGCGATGAACATCACCGTCCGGAATTTACGATATGCCCGGCCGGGTTTCGAGCTTCTCGTCCCGGCCTTCGAGGCCGCCGACGCGGCAATTACGGCGATCGTCGGGCCCAACGGCGCGGGCAAGACGACATTTCTCAAGTGCCTGAGCGGGCTGTGGCGGCCGACCGAGGGCCGGATCCTTGTCGACGGGACCGACCTCGGGAGCATCGGCGATTCCGAACGGGCCCGCCGCCTGGCCTTCGTCCCCCAGGAACATTCCTCCTCATTCAATTTCTCCGTTCTCGATTTCGTCCTGATGGGCCGGGCCGCCTACCTGCCCCTGTTCGGAGCGCCGTCGGCCGGCGATCGGGCCGTCGCCGAAGAGGCCCTGGCCTACGTCGGATTTGGGCATCCGGTCACCCGGCCGCTGTTCCAGCTCAGCAGCGGCGAACGGCGGCTCGTCCTGATCGCCCGAGCTCTGGCCCAAAAGGCGGACATCCTCATTTTGGACGAGCCGACCACGTTTCTCGACCCCCGCCGGGAAACCGAGGTCATGGAACTGGCCCGGCGGCTTTCGGCCGAGCAGGGAAAAACGATCGTCGTCACCCTCCACGACCTCGACATGGCCGCCCGTTACGCCGGACGGCTTGTTTTTTTGAAGGATGGCCGCATCGTCGCCG
>CAYSGA010000162.1:0-5159 GCA_964430165.1 uncultured Eubacteriales bacterium | reverse complement strand
CCGGTCGTGGTTTTCGGGCCGAGCAATTTTCCGTTTGCTTTCAACGCCGCGGCCGGAGGCGATTTCGCGGCCGCTCTGGCCGCGGGAAATCCGGTCATCGCCAAGGGGCATCCGTCGCACCCGGGAACAACGCGTCTTTTCGCCGAAACCGCCCGGGATTGCCTGGAGGGAACCGGCCTGCCCCGGGCGGCCGTCCAGCTTCTTTATCACCTGAGGCCCGAGGACGGCCTCCGGCTGGTCGCCCATCCGGGTGTCGGGGCCACGGCCTTTACCGGAAGCCGGAGGGCGGGCCTGGCTTTGAAGCAATCGGCCGATTCAGCCGGCCGGCCGATTTACCTCGAAATGTCCAGTCTCAACCCCGTCTTTCTCCTTCCCGACGCGGTCCGAGAACGCGGCCCGGAAATCGCCGTCGAACTCTTTTCCTCATGCAATCTGGGAGCGGGCCAATTTTGCACCAAGCCGGGGCTGGTTGTCCTTCTCGACAATGACGACGGCCGGGCGTTTTCCAACGCCACCGTCGCCCAGTTCCAGTCGCCGCCGTCGGGATTTCTTTTCAGCCGGAACGGCCGTCAGGCCGTGGAAGCCGTCGTCGAGAATATCCGACGCCGAGGCGCGAAGCTTCTGGCCGGAGGGAAGCCGGTCCCGGAACCCGGGTACCGTTTTGAAAACACCCTGTTCCGAATCTCCGGGAAAGGCTTCCTGGAGAGTGCCGACGATCTTCAGCGGGAAGCATTCGCGACCGTTGCCCTTCTTGTTTTTGCCGAATCGGAAGGCGAATTGAGTCAGATCGCCGAATCGCTCGAAGGAAGCCTCGGCTTGGCCGTTTATTCAGGTTCCGCCGGCGGAAGGGATGACGCGGCTTACGACCGGCTGGCCCCGATCCTCCGGGCCAAGACCGGGCGCCTTCTCAATGATAAAATGCCCACCGGCCTGGCCGTCGTCCCGTCCATGGTGCACGGCGGCCCTCCCCCTGCCGCCGGTCATCCGGGATTCACCTCAGTCGGAATCCCGGCGTCGCTGCTCCGGTTCACGGCCCTTCGTTGCTACGACAACGTCCGGCCGGACAGGCTGCCGCCCGTTTTACGGAATTCCAACCCGACGGGACGGATGTGGCGGCTGGTGGACGGAGAATGGACCCGGGAGGACGCCCCGCCCGGAAGATGATTTTTTTCGTCGACCTGTCTTCCTCCCCTTTTCCATCAGACACTCGACGGCCCGGTTGGCTTGCATGGCCGCGACAAGCCCGACCCGAGGGGCCATCGGCGAGATCCCCGAAGGACTTTCCCCCGCCTCGTCGCCGATGATCGTGAGCCGGCCGACCCGGCGTTCCTTGATCCGGTTGTTGGCCCCATATCCGGCCAATCCCGAGGCCGCGATGATCGGACGGTCCGGGAAATGTTTCATCCAGGTTTCGATCAGCATTTGTTTCCGGTCGGCCCGGTCGAAGGCCTCGACCAGAACGTCGGCGCCGCCGAAAACAAGGACGACGTTTCGGGCCGTGACCCGGACGCGACAAGCGATGATATCCGTCCCCGAAGGAATCCGCCGGAGATTTTCGGCGAGGGCCTCGACCTTGACCCGCCCGATCTGTTCGGCGAAGTATTGCTGGCGGTTGAGGTTGGATGTTTCAATCCGGTCGAAATCGGCGATGATGAGTTTTCCTACGCCCGCCCGGACCAGAGCCAGAGCGACATGGGAACCCAACCCGCCGGCCCCGGCGAGGCCGACGACGCTTTTTTTCAGGACTGAAGCGACAGCCGGATCGTGGCGGGAGAAGAATTCGGCGTGAAGACGTCTCCCCCGGCTTTCCGAGTCTTTTCGGCTTCGCGCTTCCAGGAGGTCGGCGATTTCGCGGATTTCATCCGGCCGGAAGACGGGTTTCAACGAACGGAACGGACGGGGCGAAACGATGATCCACCGGTCCCGGCCCCGAATCGGGACGCGGTTTTTCGGGTCCGGACCGATCACCTCGATCGCCGGGATACCGGGATCGACCCGCCCCCCTTCGATGAAGATAACGTCGGCCTCGTCCTGCCCAACCGCGAGCTCCCGATCCTTCGGGAGCGAGGCGGGCATCCGCACAACCGCCATCGCGTTCGGTCCGGCCAAGGTCACCGCTCCGGCCCCGGCTTTTAAAAACACGGTCGAATCCTTGTCTCCGCCTCCGATGTTGAAGCCGTCGCCGCAGTGTTTGATGACGGCTACGGTCCGGCGCCGGCGCCGGAATTCGAGGATGAGATTCCGAAGCAGCGTCGTCTTGCCCGTTCCCGACCAGCCCACGATCGCAAACACGTCCACGGCAGTCACAACCCCAATTCGGCTTCTATTCCCTGCATTGCCGCGAGGCAGACCGAGATGAATTCGTCGAGGTCAAGGCCCAGCTTCCGGCAGGTTTCGATGTCCTCCCGCCGGGCTCCCTTGGCGAAGCTTTTCTCCTTGTACCGGCGTTTGACGAACTCCGCGTCAATGTTCCTGATTTTTTTTGTCGGGTGCATGAGCGTCGCGGCGACGATGAGTCCGGTCAACGGGTCGACCGCGTAAATCGCGGTGTCCATCGGCGAGACGCACGGCGCCTTCCCGGCATGGGCCCGGACGGCCTGGACGATCTCCGGATCGACGCCCAAACCTTCCAATATTTTCACGGTTTCAACCGTGTGAAGCTCGGCGCTCATCTCCGTCATTTCGTAGTCGAGGTCGTGGACGAGTCCGGCCGCCCCCCACGGTTCGGGATCGAACCCGAGGCGGACGGCTATCGCCCGCATGCATGCTTCCACCGCGAAACAATGTTTCACCAGGTTCTTGTTTTGCAGATGCGTTCGAAGCAGGGTCAGGGCTTCTTCCCGGTTCATGGTCGACCTCCTTTATTTTTTGATTTCCCCCGATTCTTTCTTGATATCCTCGCCTTCCGTTTTTTCGGGCGATTCCGGGGATTCCGGAGGAGACGTTAAAAGGGAGACGAGAATATCCTCCTGTTCCGTCTCCCCGTCCATCGCCAAAATAATCTTCGAACCGATAGACTCCGGAGGGGCAAGGATTTCTCCGCCCCCTTCAAAGGCGACCTTCACCTCCCCGGCCTTCGCGCTGAAGGCCTGAAGACGCGGCGACCGGGACGAAACGAAGACGGTGGACCCTATGAAACGCGGGGAAAAGGCGGCCCGGCCGGAAAGGGGCCTCCAATACAGCAGATCTCCGCGTCTGAGATGGAAGGCCGCCATGATTTGATTGGATAAAACGACATAGACGTTCCGGCCGTCCGAAACCGGCGAACCGACGGGAACCCCGCCGAGGTGTTGCCGCCAGCGTTTATTCCCCGTCGTCAGGTCGTAGGCGCCGATATACCCGGCGGCGAAGCCGAGGATGGCGTAGTTCTCAACGAGGCCGATGTCGCCGGCGGCCTTTCCCCCGATCAAATAATCTCCGGCCGGGCTTCCGTCGGGTCTAAAAATCAACAGGCGGTTGTCCGAAGTCCTTAAAACAATCCGTTCGCCGCCGGCCGTCCAATCCGCCGCCGCCGGGACGGAAATATTCCAGGCGATCGCCCCGTCGGCCGGATTCAACGCCGTCAGGAACCCTTCGGCGTTCCGAAACACGACCCGCCCTCCAACGACGCGGAGATCGTCCCGGACCGGCTTGTCAAGTTTCAACCTCCAAGTTTCCTGACCCGCTTCATCGAGCCCGATCACCCCTCCCTTTTTCAAAGCACAGACGATCCGGTCACCGACGACGACGGGGGCCGGCGCTCCGGCGCCGACGAAGCTTGTCCAACGGATCGTCGTCTTTTCCGGATCCAGGGCTTGAAGGTAGCCGGTCCGGGTTTCCACGAGAATGAGCCCTCCGGGCCCCGCCGTGATTTTTGGAATCAGCGGACCGCGACATTTCATCCGCGACGCTTCGGTGAGGGGGAACTTCCAATCGATCATTCCCTCCGGTTGAAGCCGTGGGCCTCCGCAGGCAACCGCCCAGAAAACGACAGCTGTCAGAACCGGGTAAACGCGCTCCAATTTCATGATAATTTCGGTTATTATAGCACGAGTGGAAGCCAGGACTTCACAGCCGGCCTGATGAATGCTATTATTTCTATAGGTAAACCATGGTTAACTACATTTTGCTCTACAAAATCAAGAAAAAGGTCAAGACGATGATCAAGGACAAACTGGCCTTGGGGGAAATCGCCACCACGCCCAGTTCCTGCCTCGATTGCCTGGCAACCGATCTCAGCTGGGAAATCTATTACCTGATGAAGGAAAAGAACGAAGCCTGATCAGGACTCAGGCCCGCTCTTTCCGTCGCGGAGGCGGGCTTTCACCGCGGACCACCAATCCATCCGTTTCCTGATCTCTTTTTCGAAGCCGAAAACGCCCGGTTCGTAGTAGACCCGCCCGGCCAGCCGCTCGGGCATCGTCTCCATCTCCGTCGTACTTTCCACCCGGTCATGGGCGTAGGCGTACCCCTTCCCGTATCCGACCTCCTTCATCAACTTCGTGACCGCGTTCCGGATGGCCATCGGGACGGGCTCGTGCGGCCGTTCCTCAACGTCCTTCCGGACTTTGCCGAAGGCTTCATAGACGCGGTTGCTCTTCGGCGCCGCGGCGAGATAAACCGCCGCTTCGGCTAAAGCGAGATCGCCTTCCGGCGATCCCAGAAACTCATAGGCCTCTTTAGCTTGGAGCGTCAGCCCCAGGGCTTGCGGGTCGGCCAGGCCGATATCCTCCGCGGCAAAACGCACCATCCGGCGGGCGATATAGAGCGGGTCCTCCCCGGCGTAAATCATCCGGGCAAGCCAGTAGAGGGCCGCGTCGACGTCGCTGTTGCGGAGGCTTTTATGAAGAGCCGAGATCAGGTTGTAGTGCTCCTCCCCGTCCTTGTCGTACAGCAGCATGCGTTTCTGCTGCGCTTCCAAAACGTGATCCGGGCCGATGACGCCCGACCCCGCCAGGTCCGCGGCCAGTTCAAGGGTGTTGAGACTCCGCCGGGCATCCCCGTTGGATTGGTCGATTAGAATCCGGCGGGCCGCCGGGTCGAGATTCAGCCCGCGGCCGCCGAGCCCCCGGACGGCGTCGTTCAGCGCGTCGTCGAGTACCCGGCCGACCGCTTCGTCCGAAAGGGGCTGAAGGACGAGTACCCGGGTTCGGGAAAGAAGCGGGGCGATGACTTCAAAC
>CAYSGA010000161.1:0-5184 GCA_964430165.1 uncultured Eubacteriales bacterium | reverse complement strand
ATTGACAACAAATGATATTTCACCTCGGAAATTCTGAGGGAAATAAATATTCAGGAGGTTTGACATGAGAATTATCAAGAACGCACGCGGCAGGGAGATCATCGTGTCGGATGGACCCGAAAAAAGGCCCTGGAAGGGGGAAATCATTTCAACAAACAACATCGAAGAAATTCAAGCGAAGCGGAGGGCTGAAGCGGACGCCCTAAGAGCCAAAGAGGAGGCTCAACATGGAAAATGAAAACAAAAAAAGCCCGATGTCAACGATGGAGAGATTTGAAGCGGAGAACGAGCGGATTCTCCGAGATTCTCAGCTCGTAGAAAAGGAAGCCCGGGAGAAGGTAAGGGAATACGAAAAGAAGCTTTCCGCGGCGAAAAGCAAACGCGAAAAAACCGCGGACCAATTCGAACGGCTACGAGCCGATTACGAGCGCCTCGAGGTCGAAACCCTGGAGAAAGAAAATCGGCGGATCAAAGCAGCGGCGGTCAAAAAAGAGGACGTCCTTAACGGCGCTGTTTCTGCTGAGGAATACTTGCGGAGCGGGCAGAGCCTTGAGGAAATTACCGTGGTGGCCAGGGCGGAAACGGCAAAGAAACTCGGAACTCTTCTCGAGGCCGTCCGGGGCAAGGGATTGGAAGTCCTGAAGCTCGAGGTCGAAGAGGCGGAATGCGGAAGAGAATTGCTTTTCCTTAACACGTATCCGGCAAGTTTTATGCTCGAACGGATGCGGGCTCAAGTGAAAAGCTTGGAAAGCCACTTATGCGCGGGCGCGGGCAGCGGCGGCGCATGGGGGGGGCTTGAGGAAAAGAGGGCGGCCCTCAATCGGGCAACCGGGAAGATGACGACGGGTCAAATGTGGAATGATCTGGATTTGGCCGCGGTCAAAAGGCTGCGTTTCGATGCCGGGATCCCGGACTCCGAACTCCCCGCCCTCAATGAAATCATCGCGGAAATGGAATCTTGCCCAGGTTCCCGAGTACAGCTCCGTTTCACTTCGATTTCTCCTGACGGAAAGCACGGGCTTAGTGTCGGCGTTTGGAGATAAGATCATGAGCGAAAACGACGAAACCGCGGAACTCCGGAAGAGTGACCTTTTTCCAAACGACGGGAACGATGGCGGAAACCGGGAGACGGAAGAGCTTTCGAAAAGCGACCTTTTCCCGGTCGATGATATCGGGCTGATCGTTTCCGATAATCTGCCGATCGATGATGATTCAATCGAAACGGCCTTAAAAATTATGTCTGCAGAAAAGCCGATCGATCTTGGAAATGGGCTTCGGCTGGAACCGTTCATAGGCCGGGAGGGGCTCTTCATCGTGAGAAACGGATCGAGCGTCGGCCGGGTGTCCGATTTGAGCCCCGAAGAAAAGAAACGAATCCGGAAATATTTAAGAAGTCCCGGAAAGAATGATCTTCGGCCCGCGGATTAAATGGAATTAACGGTACGATGATTCGACACGGGGCCCGGATTCCTTTTGACCTCCGGTCTGGGCCCCTCTTTTTCTATCCTTGCCCGCGCGGAGGAATGGCCGGGAAAATGCGTCCTGACGCATTGTGCGGGGCGATCGGCAGCGGGGGAGGGGTTATCCCTTGCGGACGGTTTTCGATTCCAGATAGGCGTCTATTTCGGAACGGCGGAAGAGGACCCGCCTTTCGAGCTTAACGAAAGGAAAGGCATGTCGCTTGATAAGCCGATTGAGAGTCCCCAAAGAAATCCGAAGATACGCCATGACCTCAGATTTTGTCATGAGATCATCGTTTTTCATCGCCCCCGAATGGTATCAATTTACCCGTAAAAAATCAAAGACAGGGCTTGACAAAGCCGGTACGCTATGATACGTTATTATACATAATAGCACAACGAGGAGAACATGAACGAATACTTAACCGTCCAAGATGTCATGCGGTTATTGAAAATTTCGAGGACTACCGCTTACAGCTATCTCAGCTCCGGGCGTCTCAAATACTTCAAGGTTGGGCGCCTTGTCCGGATCCGGCCCGATGATCTCCGGCAATTCATCGAAGGGAAACCTTCGAAGAAAATATCCCGTTAAGGAGAGGACATGGAAACCGCGATCGCTCACATCGAAGAGGCCGTCCGAAAGGACAAAAACGAAACCCGCAAGCCGCGGCCGGAGACGCCCGCCTTGATCGACCTGGACAACCTCGCGACCTTCCGTCCCGTACCGGTGTACTTCAACTGAGGTCGATCATGAATCAAATGACACGTGATGCCCGGGGACGATTCAATGGAATCGAGCCCGATCCGGAGACTCAGAAAAGAATCGACGCGGAAAACAGGAGAGCTGTGCTTATCACCTCAGCGTTCAAGAAACTCGGGTTCAAAGCCGAATTCCTTGAAAAAGGCGGTTATGTCAAACGGTGGGATTCAGGGAATTATCTTATCAGCTACCGAGTCGCTCCTACTTTACAAGGCGTTATTCTTGGCCTCGCCTATTCTCTAAATGCCGGGGCCAAGAAAAAGATCCGGATAAAAACCTTGGCCCAAGTCGCCGACTCACTCGGATACCTTGATGATTGGCAAAAATTGAAATCGAAGCGAAGCCGGAGGGCGTCCTGATTTCGATGGTGTTCAGGAAGGGGGCGTCCATGAAAGCCGAAAAGAACCTGGTATTCGTTCCCGCGCAAAACGGGAAACCGGCGCATTACGTTACCGCCATCACGCTCAAATATCATCTGGTGCATCGGTTCGCCGGATACACGAAGGAAGAGGCTCGGGCGTACCTGGCCGAGCTTCGGATAGCGGCTAAACAAGGGAAGCTCGAGGAGCTGCTTAAGCCGAACAAGCCGAAGGATATTTTCGGTGATTATGCCCGGGCCGTCCTGGACTCGGCCGAATGGAAGAGCAAGCGGTCGGCAGGGCGAAACGAGATCTCCTTTCAACATCTGAAGCTGGAATTCAAGACTTGCCGCCTGATCGACATTAAGCCCGGCGCCGTACGCCGGTACGTCACCCGCCGTATTCAAGAGGACGGGGCGTCACCGGCGACGGCAAACCGGGAGCTATCATTTCTAAAAAGCATCCTGTTTGCGGCCGAGGCCGATGAAATTATCCCGGCGAATCCGATCCGAGGAAGGCGGGTCAAAAAGCAACCGGAAAACAATCACCGGGAAAAAATCATTCTCGGGCTCAATCTCTCCGATGAAAAAATCCGGGCCCTGGTCGAGGCTGCGGCTGATTATTTGCAACCGATCTTAAAAATCGCTCTCACAACTGGCATGAGGCGGGACGAAATTCTCAATATGAAATGGCGGGACGTCGACCTACAGCTCGGGACGATCCGAATCCCGGCCGAAAACGCGAAAAGCAAACGGGAACGAATGGTTCCGCTTGATCCCGATATGTGCATCGATCTTGACTCCCTTCCTCGAAAAAGCGAATATATCTTCCTCAATCCCGAGACAGGAACAAGGATCAAGGACGTGAGAGGATGCTTTAATGCCGCATGTGGGGCGGCGGAGATCGTAACGGGCCGGAAGGAAGGGCTCGTTTTCCATGACCTCCGGCACCTGGCCGCGTACCACCTGGTCAAAGTGACCGATATCGTCACGGCTTCAAAGATCCTCGGCCATGCCTCCCTTGATATGACCCTTCGGTATGTGCACCCGACCGACACCGACAAGTATGAAGCGGTCCGAAAAGTGGCCGAAAACCTGTTTCAAGGGCATCAAAAAGCCATCAACGCCCCTAAATTGATGCCCTCCGAGAGGGTTGAAAATCGGATTCTATCTAATTAGAATCAAATAGATGCCGGAGTGGCGGAACTGGCAGACGCGCTGGACTCAAAATCCAGTGGGCCTCACAGCCCGTGAAGGTTCGATCCCTTTCTCCGGCAGGTTCGCCTCTCGTTCATCCGCGCGATGGCCCCGAAGGCGGCTTTTCATTACAGGGAGGATACGACCGATGATCAAGGGTGTTTATACGCTTCTCATGACGCCGTTCAAGAGGGATTACTCTCTGGATGAACCCGGGCTTCGGACCCTGGTGCGTCGTCAGATCGAGGGCGGCGTTCACGGCCTCGCCCCGCTCGGAGTGACCGGGGAAAATTCCTCCCTGACCGAGGACGAAGTCAATCGAATAGTGGAAATCACGGTCGAGGAGGCCGCCGGCAAGGCTAAAGTTGCTCCGGATACCTGTTGCAACAACCTCGAACAGACGATCCGACGGGCGCAACGGTTTGCGAAAATCGGATGCGACTATGTCGTGGTCTTCGCCCCGTTTCTGGTTCTGCCGAACCAGGCCGGCCTGGTCGATTTTTACCGGCGGGTCGCCGACGCCTGCCCCGTGCCGATCGTCGTCCACAACGCCCCGGAACGGGTCGGCGTCAACGTCGAACCGAAAACGTATGCCAAACTCATGGAACACGGAAACATCGCCGGAACCAAGGACGGGAAGAAGGAACTCGACCATCTGGCCAAGATCCTCCACCTGGCCCGGGGAAAAAATTTCGAAGTCTTTACGGGCAAGGACACGACAGCCTATCCGCTGATGGCCTTCGGCGGCAGCGGCATGTTCAGCGTCACGGCGAATATCCTGCCCAAGGTGATGCGCGAACTTGTCGATCACAGCCTGGCCGGTCGGCACGAAGAAGCGCGGGCCATCCATTACGCTTATTACGACCTTTTCGCCGCCTTGCGCCTGGAAACCAACCCGATGGCGGTCAAGGCCGCCCTGTCGCTGCTGGGGTCGCCGGGAGGGCCGTTGCGGCCGCCGCTCTCCGACCTCGGCGAAAGCAACACCGGGGTTTTGAAAACGTTGTTGAAGGAGCACAAACTGCTATGACGCGCCGCCCCCCCAACCGTAACGCTGGCCGGGATGCCCTGGCCCTGGCCGAATTGATCGCCTCGAGCCGCAAAACGACGCCTTCCAAGATCTACGTCCAGGGAACGTTTGCGACCGGAGATTTCAAGGACGTCGGGTTTCAATCGTTTGGAACCGCCGATTTCCGGATTTTAGTCGGCGACTATGCGGAAATCGAGCCCTGGCTGGCCCGGCGGCGGAAGAGAATCCGCAAGGTCCACGTCGAAATCACGGCCCGTTATTCCGCGCTCCCGCTGCTTGACTTGCGCAAGGTCCGGGCCCGGGTCGAACCCGGGGCGATCATCCGGGACGGGGCCAAGATCGGCCGCGATAGCGTCATCATGATGGGCGCGGTCATCAACAT
>CAYSGA010000160.1:0-5200 GCA_964430165.1 uncultured Eubacteriales bacterium | reverse complement strand
TCGCTGAAACCGGCTTTGTACATCAGCGGACCGATGACTTTAACTTGGACTTTCATGGGACGTTCAATCCGTCAAGTCGGCGTACGGCCGGACGGCGGCCGCCTCTTCGTCCAAGTCCAGAGCATGCAGCGTCGCCTTCGTCGGGATGCCGCGTCGGTCGTAGCCGCGTTGATCATAATAGTGTTGGAGCATCTCGTCGTATTTATCGAGCTCCAGATATTTTCCGGCGATCGGTCCCTCGGTGTCGGCGTTGGACGGGTCGAACCAGACGCGGGGAGGATAGTCGTCTTCGCGACTGGCTTGAGGAAATTCTCGGAGATAATGCAGCTTGATCATCGAATAGATCCGGTCTCCGACCCGCCACATGTCGTCCAGATTCCAGTTCAAGCCGGTGACGACGTTGAAGTATTTGGGATAATTCTCGAGAGGCCAGCCGATTTCGATCCAAGGGAACCGGCAGGAAACGATGAATTCGAACAGCCCGCCCCGGATGCGCTGGAGCTCGATGACCTTGGCCGCCTTTTCCGGGCCGTAGGATTCCCGCGTCGTGTGCCGGATTTCGAAGGTGATGATCCAGGCCTCCCGGTGATGGGCCCCTATGGGAGCCACCCCGAAAGCCAACGCCTGTCCGGGAATGAATTTGCAGTTGTAGGCCGCGACTTCCAATCCCTTAACCTGCATGGCGTAAGCCTCGGAGTCATGACCGAAAGCCCGGGCCATCCGCCGAGATCCTTCGGCCAGCAGGTTTCCGAGCTTGCCTTCGCGGTGGGCGGCCAGGCGGAGGAGTTCCTTGGCCCGTTCGGCATCGCCGAACTGGAAATCGCCGGCCACGGCTCCGTGGTCGATGGCGTCGGCGTAGAAACTGAGGGTGCAGCCGGCGGACATCGTATCCAGGCCGTATTCGTCGCAGAGGTAATTCAGCGAGGCCATTTGGGGAATGTCGAAGATTTCCAGATTCGGGCCGAGGAGGGCGACGTTTTCGTAGTCGAGCTCGGATTCGTGGCCTTCCTTGTCGTGGACGGTGATCCCGCAGCGCATCGTGCAGGTCGGACAGCCGTAGGTCGCCACCCGGGCGTTGTTGCAGCGCTCCCCGTCGACCTGCCAGGCCAGGGGATGATGGGTCTTGCGGAAATTTCGGACGGGGAGGCCGGCGACTTCATTACAGAAGGGGAGAACCCCGGTCGTGCCCTGGATCGACCAGCCGGTCTGTTTATCGATCCGGCCGACTTCTCTCAGATCGCCGGTGCCGACGGCCTTCATGGCCGCGGTGTCGGCCTGGGGGATGGGGCGCGTGCCCTTCACGATGATCGCTTTAAGCAGCTTGGACCCCATCACCGCCCCGAGGCCGGGCCGTCCGCCCGCCCGTCCTTCCAGGCTCCGGACGACGGCGTAACGGGCGAGGTTTTCACCCCCCTGACCGATGTTCAGGACGCCGACGCCCTTGCCGTATTTCGAATAAATCCAGTCGTTGCAGGCGAAGGTTCCTTTTCCCCAGACTTCGTCGGCCGGAAGGAATTTGACCTTGTCGTCCTCGATGGTGAGCATCGTCGGCCGGGCGGCCTTGCCCTCGACGATCAACATGTCGTATCCGGCCTTGCGGAGGTGCTCGGCCGCCCGGGTGCCGATGTTGCCGTCCCCGTAAAATCCCGTCAGGGGGGACTTGGCGGCGACGACCGCCTTGCCTGTGTTCGGCGCTGGAATTCCCGAAATCGGGCCGAGGGCGACGATGAACTTATTCTCGGGGCCGAGCGGGTCGATGCCGGGTTTGAGCTCGTCATAAAGAGTTTTGACGGCGAATCCGCGTCCGCCGACCCATTTCTGGGCGAATTCCTCGGTGAATGTTTCTTTTTTGTATGTTTTGGTCGAAAGGTTGACCCTCAAGATATTTCCCGTCCATCCGTTCATGGGATCAAGCCTCCAAACGATGACGTGTGAATGCGCGAAGCAGAGGAAGTATTTGATACCATGCCGGCCCGGAGGAGTCAAGACGCCAGGATTGTCCGGGAATCCGAACTTGAAAAAAATCAGGTCGTTTTGATAAGATGAATACCGTTCTTTTTAGTTGAAGGAAAGCCCGAAAGGAATATGCCTTGAATCGATTTTTCCTCTTTTCATCCGGACGGATAAGCGGCGGCGGGGTTCGATGAGTAAGGAAAAAGGTTTGACGGAAAAAGTCCGCCGGACGCTTTTCGGACGTCCGCGGAACATCAAGGACCCGACCCTTTTTCATAAACTGGCCCTGATCCCCCTCCTGGCCTGGATCGGCCTGGGCGCGGACGGTCTCTCGTCTTCTTCCTACGGCCCGGAGGAAGCGTTCAAGACCCTGGGGTCCCATACCTACCTGGCCGTTTTTCTGGCCCTGGCCACGGCCCTAACCGTTCTGATCATCTCCAAGGCCTATTCCCGGATCATTGAATACTTTCCCCAGGGCGGCGGCGGATACATCGTCGCGACGCACACCCTGGGCGAGAAGGCGGGCGTTGTTTCCGGTTCGGCTCTTCTCGTCGATTATATCCTGACGATTTCCGTCTCCATCGCCTCCTGCGGCGACGCGATCTTCAGTTTCTTCCCGATCTCGGCCCAGCCTCTGAAAATCCCGTTTGAAATTGCGGCGATCGTCCTGCTGGTCGTCCTCAACATCCGGGGCGTTAAGGAATCCGTCCAGGTCCTGGCCCCGATTTTCATCGTCTTTGTATTGTCCCATCTTTTGCTGATCGGATACGGGATCCTTAGCCATGTTCCGCAGATTGGCCCCGTCTCAGCAAAAATCGGGAGCGATTTTAAAACCGGGCTGACGACGCTCGGGGCCGGAGGGATGATCCTTCTGTTTTTCAAGGCGTTTTCCATGGGCGGCGGGACGTACACGGGGATCGAGGCCGTATCCAACGGGCTCCAGATTCTCCGGGAACCGCGGGCCCAGACCGGGAAAAGGACAATGGTCTACATGGCCGCCTCTCTGGCTATCACGGCGGGTGGGATACTCGTCTGCTACCTGCTCCTGGGAGTTCAGCCCGTCGCCGGCCGGACGCTCAACGCCGTCCTGGCCGACGGCATATTCGGAAAATGGGCCTTCGGCGGAGTCGTGGCTTTCATCACGATCTTTTCCGAAGGAGCGCTGCTCCTGGTCGCGGCCCAGGCGGGATTCCTCGCCGGACCCCGGGTCATGGCCAACATGGCCGTCGATTATTGGTTCCCCCATCGCTTTGCCTCCCTCTCCAGCCGGTTCACGATCCAGAACGGCGTCCTGTTGATGGGCGGGGCGGCGATCCTGCTCCTGCTCTACTCCCGTGGACACCTCCTGACCCTCGTCGTCATGTACTCGATCAACGTTTTCCTGACCTTTTCTCTCAGCCAACTCGGGATGTCTCGTTTTTTCATCAAAAACCGGAGCACCGAGCCCAAGTGGAAGCGATTTCTCCCTCTTCATATCATCACCCTGACCGTCTGCCTGGGGATCCTTGTCGTTACCTCAATAGAGAAATTTGCTTTGGGCGGGTGGCTAACGTTTTTGATCACAGGGGTCGTCATCACCGTCTGCTTCCTGACGCGAAGGCATTACAACAAGGTCCGCGGCGGTGTTCGGGAACTGGACGAACTCCTGGACCTGCCGATCGATGGGCCGGTCAACCGTGATCCCCTCGACCCGAAAAGGATGACCGCGATCCAGCTGGTCAACGGGTACAACGGATTCGGTGTTCATACGTTTCTCTCGATCATCCGGGGCTTCCCGGGCTTGTACAAGCAGTTCATCTTCGTTTCGGTGGCCGAGGCCGACGTGGGTTCGTTCAAGGCGTCGGAGGACGTAACCGGCCTTGAAGTTGCGACCCGTGAAGCCCTGGCCAAATATGTCGACTTGACCCGGCGACTCGGTTTTCCGGCCGATTCGCGCTACGACCTCGGAACCGACATCGTCCAGACGGCTTCCGGACTGATCGAAAACGTATTCGAGGGCTTTCCGAAATCAACGGTTTTTACCGGCCAGTCCGTTTTCCGCCAGCCCGGGATGATCCACCGTCTTCTTCATAACGAGACGGCCTTCGCCATCCAGCAGGAGCTGCGCTGGAAGGGGATCACGACGGTCATTTTACCCATCCGGATCAACATTTAGGCCGGCCGGGTTCAAAACCTGCCGAGTCGCGGAAAACGGTCCCGGCGATTTGACATTTCCGAAATCGAGGCGGATAATCTCCGCTCGAAGCCGCGGAATCCAGAGAGAAAAATCTTCCACCCCTACCCTGAATCAAAAATACCCCCATCCGGGTGAGGGTGTGCGGAGAGGGACGATGAACGACGAAAAACACTTCGCAAACCGACTGAAGGAAACATTGATCGGGAAACCGAAGAACATCAAGGACCCGACCCTTTTTCACAAGCTGGCCCTGATCCCGATCTTGGCCTGGATCGGCCTGGGCGCGGACGGACTTTCGTCCTCCTCCTACGGCCCCGAGGAAGCGTTCAAGACCCTGGGGTCTCATACGTATCTGGCTGTCTTTTTAGCCCTGGCCACGGCCCTGACGGTTCTAATCATCTCGAAGGCCTATTCGCGCATTATCGAATATTTTCCGTCCGGCGGCGGAGGCTACGTCGTCGCGACACGCACCCTGGGCGAGAAGGCGGGTGTCGTTTCGGGTTCGGCCCTGCTGGTCGATTACATCCTGACGATTTCCGTCTCCATCGCCTCCTGTGGCGACGCCATCTTCAGTTTTTTCCCCCTTTCGGCCCACACGTATAAAGTCCCCTTCGAAATCGCGGCGATCGCCCTGCTGGTCGTCCTCAATCTCCGCGGGGTCAAGGAATCCGTCCAGTTCCTGGCGCCGATTTTCATCGTCTTCGTCCTGTCGCACCTTTTTCTGATCGGATACGGCATCCTGAGCCATCTCCCCGAGATCGGACCGGTCTCGTCCAGGATCGGAAGCGATTTTAAAACCGGCCTCGCCACCCTTGGGGCCGGAGGCATGATCCTTCTGTTTTTCAAGGCGTTTTCCATGGGCGGAGGCACCTATACGGGAATCGAGGCCGTCTCCAACGGCCTGCAAATTCTCCGCGAGCCGCGAGCCCAGACCGGAAAAAGGACGATGGTCTACATGGCCGCCTCGCTGGCTTTCACGGCCGGGGGGATTCTCATCTGTTACCTGCTCCTGGGTGTCCGGCCCGTCGCCGGCCGGACGCTCAACGCCGTCCTGGCCGACGGCGTGTTCGG
>CAYSGA010000159.1:0-5206 GCA_964430165.1 uncultured Eubacteriales bacterium | reverse complement strand
TGATCTACGTACCCATGAAAAACGCCGGGGCCCCCGACGAGCCGCCGCCGCCTTCGGCAATGATGTAGGCGCTAGGGCTCTCCCCGCACACGGAAGATTATCGCTTGCCGGGGGATAGGACCGGAGCCCTGTCCCCGGTCGGAAAACATCTGGTTTTCGCCCTCCGCCGCTCAGGGAAGATCATCCTTTGCTGGGGACAGGACTGGAGTCCTGCTCCCGGCTTATGATAAAATTATGGCATGGCTTTTCGTCCCATCATCCTCATCGGGCATAAGACGCTGGAGCGGAAATCCGCGTCCATCAACGTCATCGATGACAGCATACGGACGCTCGCCCAAGACATGATCGAAACCCTGCACGCCGCGCCCGGCATCGGCCTTTCGGCCCCCCAGGTCAACGTCGGGGTCCGCTTGATCATTGTCGACCTTTCCATCGGCGAAAATCCCGACGAGCTCATCGTCATGGTCAATCCCGAAATAACCTCCCGGGAGGGCCAATGCGTCCGGGAGGAAGGGTGTTTGTCCGTCCCCGAAGTCTTTGAAAAAGTGGCGCGGCCTCAGAAAATCACGGTCCGCGGCCTCAACCTCGACGGCCGGGAAAAGGTCCTGGAGGCCCAGGATCTTCTGGCCCGGGTTTTATGCCATGAAATCGACCACCTTGACGGGAAGCTTTTCGTCGACCGCCTCTCGCCGCTGAAACGCACCTTGATTCGGAAGAAGTTAAAAAAAGCCGCGGCCGCGAATTCTTGAGCGACATCATGCGCGTCGTTTTTTTTGGAAGCCCGGAGGCGGCGTTGCCTTCGATCCGGGACTTGATCGCGGCGGGCCACGAAATCCCGCTCGTCGTCACCCAGCCCGACCGCCCCGTGGGGCGGGGCAAGCAACTGCTCCCCGGCCCGGTCAAACAATTCGCCCTCGATCACGGCCTTCCCGTCTTCCAACCGGAAAAAATACGGCGGGACCCCGAAATCCTCGACCGGCTGCGGGCGGCGACGCCCGACATTCAGGTCGTCGTCGCCTATGGCCAGTTCATCCCGATGCCGGTCGTCGCCCTTCCGCGGCACGGGACGGTCAACGTCCATTTTTCCCTTCTTCCTCGTTTCCGCGGAGCCGCGCCGGTCGCGGCGGCGATCGCGGCCGGAGAGACGCAAACGGGTGTAACGATCTTTCGCCTGAACGAAAAGATGGACGAAGGCGACGTTTTATCCGGCGAGGAGACGCCCATCGGCCCGACGGAAACGGCCGGGGAACTCGAAGCCCGGCTGGCCGAGATCGGCGCCGGTCTTCTTTTACGCACGCTCGCCGAAATCGAAACAATCGTGCCCCGGCCGCAGGACCATTTCCTAGCGACGCTCGCGCCCAAACTCCGCAAGGAGGATGGCTTGCTGGACTGGAAACGGAGCGCCTTTGAAATCGACCGCCGCGTCCGAGCCCTGACCCCGAAGCCGTCGGCCCATACGCGTCTTCACAACGGCCGGTTGATCATCCTCGCCGGCCGCCCGGACGAAGGAGTCGCCTCCCCCGCTCACCAGGGCCCTCCGGGAATGATCGTCGGGGTGTCAAAAACAGGGATTTCGGTCGCCTGCGGCGGCGGGACGCGATACCTGATCACGCGCCTCCACCCGGAAAACCGGGTGGAAATGGACGCCTACGCCTTCACTTTGGGGGGAGGAATCCAAACAGGGGATTTTCTGGAATAACGGTCAGAATTCGTTCAAAATATACGAATTGGGATTGACCGCCTTACCGTTGAGGCGGACTTCGTAGTGGACATGGTCGCCCAGGGCCCGTCCCGTGCGTCCGACCAGGCCGATCGTATCCCCCCGCTTGATCAAATTGCCGGATTTGACAAGGGTTTTGCTCAGGTGCCCGTAGAGCGTCGTGATCCCGTTGCCGTGATTGACGATGATGTTGTTTCCCAGGGCACCGTCGTAGGCGACGCGGATAACGGAACCGTCGGCCGTGGCAACCACGGGGTTTCCGTGGACCGTCGCGATGTCGAGGCCGTAATGGAAGGCCCTCCGTCCGGAATCGAACGGGTCGAGGCGCCAGCCGAAACCGCTGGAGCGATAACCGATCACCGGGGCGATGGACGGCCGGGTGGCGAACTGGCCTTGGAGTTGTTCGAAATGGGCGAGCAGCGTGTCAAGGTTTTTTTCAAGGTCGTCGGCCGTCCGGGTCAATTCCTGGATGTTCGGGATCGACTGCGGCGGACCGGCCGGCAGGGAAAAATCCTGGGCGGATTCCGGTTCGCCCTCGGGCTCGCCTCCGCCGACGCCCGGGTTCGTCAACATCTCCGGCGATTTGATGCCGGCGAAAACGTTCAATTTCCCGGCGTATTCCCGGAAGGAGTTGAGTTTCCGCTCCAGTTCCTCGACTTTCGTCCCGGTGACCCGCAATTCTTCCTTCTGTTTCGCGTTCTCGGCGACAAGGGAACCGTAGCTCCTGTGGGAAAGGCGGACCCGGACGTAATCGACGGTGATGCCCGTCAATAATACGGCCAGCCCGATCCCCAATCCCGCCGCCGCCTTGACGGTCCTCCTGGAAAACGACCACGTTCGGGGGGACCTCGTGGTGTGCGGGATGATGATCAGGGAGAGCTGTTTCTTTCCCATAGTTACACTTCCATACGCCCTTACGAGTAACACAAGCCCAAAAGGGATGTCAAGAAAAAATTTCAGGAGTCAGGGCATCTCCGCATCACCCGTGCGCTTTGGATCCAACCTCTTGTTTGCCTCGGGATGACCGACGGAGCCGGTCATCCGCAGAGGACGGCCCCTCCGTTGACGTTGATGATCGCCCCGGTGATGTGCCGGGCCAGGTTTGAGGCCAGGAACAGGATCGGGCCGGCGATATCCTCGGGCGGCGGAATGCGTTTCAGGGGAATCGATTGACGGATGCTCTCCCGGAAGGCCGGGTCGGCGAAGGATTCGGCGCTCATGTCCGTATCCACCCAGCCCGGGGCGACGCAATTGACCCGGATGCCGAAGGGCGCGAGCTCCGAGGACCATGACTTGGTCAGGGCGTTGAGCGCCCCCTTTGTCGCCGCGTAATGGGAATGATGAGCTTCCCCCCTGATTCCGGCGGTCGAACCGACGTTGATGATGCACCCCTTGTTCCGGGCTTTCATCAGGGGAACGACCGCGTCGGTGAGATAAAAGACGCCGTCCAGATTGACGGCCATCGTCCTTTTCCAGGAATCGACGTCGCCGTCGCCCATTTCCAGATATGTCCAGATCCCGTGATTGTTGACCAGGATGTCAACCCCGCCCCAGGCGTCAGCCACGGCCCCGGCCAGGGCGGCCGCCTCGTCCCGTCGCGCCAGGTCGGCTCTCCGGGCGAGGCAGAGCCGGCCGCGGGATTCGACGGCTTCCCTGACTTCGTCGGCCGCCTTTTCGTCGCGCACATAATTGAACGCGACGTCGCTTCCGGCTTCCGCGAATAAAATCGCCGCCGCCCGGCCGATGCCCCGGGATCCGCCCGTGATCAGAGTGCGATGTCCGGCGAGGGAAATCACGGCGTTCACCGGTCCCCGGCGTAGCTCAGGGAGAAGCCCTTCATTTCGGCGAAATCCAGCGGTGCATACAATTCCCGGGCCGCCGGCAGGACCTTCGCCTTCATCGTCATAAAATATTCGGCCGGGGCCGGGAGCGTGCCCTTGATCGCCGCGATCGCGGCCAGTTCGGCCGAGCCCAGGTAAACCCGGGCGCCGTCGCCCATCCGGTCGTCGAAGTTGCGAGTCGAAGTGGACAGGATCGTCGTCTTCGGCGCGACCCGGGCCTGGTTGCCCATGCAAAGCGAGCACCCGGGGATTTCCGTCCGGGCCCCGACCTGGGAGAAGATCGAATAATACCCTTCCTTTTTCAGCTGGGCCTCGTCCATTTTCGTCGGCGGAGTCAGCCAGATTTTCGTCGCCAGGTAGCCGGCTTTGTCGAAGATCCGGCCGGCCGCCCGGAAATGGCCGATGTTGGTCATACATGACCCGATGAAGACTTCGTCGATCTTATCTCCGGCCACTTCCGAAAGACGCTTGACGTCGTCGGGATCGTTGGGGCAGGCCAGGATCGGCTCGGTAATTTCGGCGAGGTCGATTTCGAGAACGGCCGCGTAGGATTGTTCGAGCGCTTTCTCGTCGCGCTCGATCAGGGCGGGTTTGGCCAGCCAGGCTTCGACCGCGGCAATCCGCCGGTTGAGGGTCCCGGTATGGCCGTAGCCCTGCTCGATCATCTTGATCATCAGGGCGGCATTGCTCCGCAGGTTTTGGGCAACCTGTTCTTCCGACAGGGCGATGACCGCTCCCGCCGCCGAACGTTCGGCCGAAGCGTCGGTCAATTCGTAGGCCTGTTCGACGGTCAGGTCAGGCAGGCCTTCCATCTCCAGGATACGGCCGTTGAAGACGTTGACCTTGCCTTTTTTAGCGACGGTAAGCAGTCCCTTTTTGATCGCGAAGTACGGGATCGCGTTGACCGCGTCGCGCAGGGTGATCCCCGGGTTGAGGCGCCCCTTGAAACGGACCAGGACGGATTCGGGCATGTCGAGGGGCATGAACCCGAGCGCGCCGGCGAAGGCCACGAGCCCCGACCCGGCCGGGAAACTCAGGCCGAGCGGGAACCGGGTGTGGGAGTCGCCGCCGGTCCCCATCATGTCGGGAAGGAGAAGGCGGTTGAGCCAGGAATGGATGACCCCGTCGCCCGGCCGGAGTGAAACGCCCTTCCGCTCGGTGATGAAGCCGGGCAAGAATTTGTGCATTTTGACGTCGGCCGGTTTCGGATACGCCACGGTGTGACAGAACGACTGCATGAAGAGGTCGGTTTGGAATTCCAAGCAGGCGAGTTCCTTCAGTTCGTCGGCGGTCATGGGGCCGGTCGTGTCCTGGGAACCCACCGTCGTTATTTTCGGCTCGCAGGCCGAGCCGGGCAGGATTCCTTTCACGCCGCAAGCCCGGCCGACGATCTTTTGGGCGAGCGAATAAGCCTGTCCTTTCACCGGCACGGGGTTCCTGACCGGAATGAAGAAGGATGCTTCGGTCATTTTCAGGGCCGCCCGGGCCTTCTGGGTCAGGGCCCGGCCGATGATCAGGTTCAGCCGCCCTCCCGCCCTGAATTCGTCCCGGATCGTGGACGGCTTGAGTTCACATTTCGAGAGAGGTTCTCCGGCCGCCGTCTTGATCGTCCCGTTTTCGAGGTCAAGGACGATGGTGTCGCCGG
>CAYSGA010000158.1:0-5276 GCA_964430165.1 uncultured Eubacteriales bacterium | reverse complement strand
ATGGGCCAGAGCGCCTCGGTCACTTTGCGGCCGGACCGGGCGTCGACCGCCCCGAACTCCAGGATCCCTTTCCCCCGGGGAAAACGCAGCCGGCCCAGGGCCGAAGCCTGTTCGCCGATGAAAACGACCCGGTCGAAATCGGCAAAAAAACCGTTTCGGACCGCCTCCAGCCACCGGCGCGTCCGGGAGGCGCGGTCGGCCCTGAGGTTGAGTAAGGCGAAAATCCGCCTCCCCTTGAACGGAACGCGGCTCCGGACCCGTTCCAGGGCGATCCGGGTCGACTCCGGCTCGTTGGCCGCGAAGATCGAGGCAAAATGCCAGTTTCGGCCGGAAACGGGCGAAACCATCGACCAGATCCGGAGACTGCCGAAATCGGGATTCGCGGCGGCGATTCCCCTCAAGGCCGTTTCCCGGTCGACCTCAACTCGTTCGGCCACGGCCAGGGACAGGCGGACGTTGTCCGGGAAATCGACGCCGGGAAGCGGGTTTTCGGTCTCATCGGGGATAACGGGCACGACCCGGCCCTTTTTTTTTCGCGCCGCCCGGTCGAAGACCGGATACCTTTCCGCTCTTGGAACCAGAACCGTGCTCCCGGGGGAAATCGCGGAGGCCAGGGATTCGGCGACCGCCTCCACGGTCCGGCCCATTTCCTCCTCATGATCGAGACGGACGTTGGTTATGACGAGAATCCCCGGACGGATGATCTTTCCGGATTCGACGGCCAGGCATTCCGGCCCGATGCTCATCATCTCCGCGACAAGCGTGTCCGCGCCCAGTCGGGACGCCAGGGCGAGGATCCGTTTTTGCTCCAGAACGGAAGGCGGTCCCGGGCGGGGAATTTCCCGTTCGCCGCCGTCGGGCAGGATCACCACGGGTTTCGAGCCGGTCGTTTTGGCCAGGACCGTCCGGCCCGAAGCCCGGAGGGCCGCGGCGATCTGGCGGGTTACGGCGGATTTTCCCCGGGTTCCGGTGACGCAAATCCGGAGAGGGACTCGGGAGCGAAGCCGCGCCAGCCGTCGGCGTTCAAGGATAAGAAACACGGCGAAAACGGAGAGAATGATGAATCCGGGAACCAGAATGCCCACCAGCGTATTCTATGAAAACGGCGGAGAAAAAACCAACCCAAAAAATAAAAGAGGCGGAAGATTGGGCGTCTTCCGCCTCCCCACTGAAAGGAAGAGAGTTGAAGGATATATGAGAAGGCACTTTATAGGTGCCTGCCTCCAACATGTGCATTATTCATGCCAATTTCGTCGGGAAAAAAGCGAAAATCCCCCCTCAGAAAAAGAAACCGGGCGGTATTTGGAGGCGGTTTTATCGTAAACTTATTTATTCAAGCGTAAACTAAATTACAGGCCCGCTACCGACCGGCGGATAGAACACCCCCAGGCGCTAATCCTCCCGGCTAAATGAAGCCGGACCGGAGCGCCCCTACCTTCCTTCTGTTCCCCTCAGGAAAAAACCCGGAATGATTCGCCCTTATCTTCCATTTTTTAGAAAAAGTCAATCCGCCGAAGAAAAGTCGGAATCGCCCCGGGCCGAAGAAAAGGGAGGATTGGAAAGCGGAGAGCCCGGATTTTCCCGGAAAAGGCTCAGGAAGGGCGGCCGGCGATAAATTCTTCCTTCCTCAGAAGGTAATCGATCGACCGGTTGAGGGCGTTGAGGTCGAGCGGCTTGGCGAAGAAATGGCTGATCCGGAGGCGGGCCAGGACGTCCGGTTCGATCAGGTCGGCGAACGCCGAAATCAGGATGACTTCGCCGCCATAACCGGCCCGGCGCAGGGATTCGACGAGGTCGATTCCGTTCATGTCGGGAAGGCGATAATCGGCGATCACCAGGTCCACGGCCGCGTTCTTGAAACGGGCCAGGGCCTCTCCTCCGTCCTTGGCCAGATAAACCCGGTAGGTTTTGTTGAGAATGAGGAAAAACGTTTTTCGGATGGATTCTTCGTCGTCCACGACGACTATTTTTTTAGCGGCCATGATGATGATCCTTTGGTCTATCCACCCGATTATAATTGCATGATTCGTGCCAATTTGTACACCCCGGTCTCAGGCGGGAACGCGGCGGCCGGCCAGTCGGTCGTAAGAGATTTTAAAAACAAAAGTAAAGATGCGGAGGGCGGCCAGACTTCAGGTCGTGAGTTGATAATCCTTGATTTTCTTGTCCAGGGTCGGCCGGCTGATCCCGAGGATTTCGCTGGCCCGGATCTTGGACCCCTTCACGGCGGTAAAAACATACTGAATATACTCTTTTTCGACCTGGTCCAAGGGTACGAGTTCCCGGGAACAGGGTTTTTTCTCCTCCGATTCCAGAGGCAAGTTTTCGAGCAGAATCACGTCTCCCTTGGCTAGGATCACGGCCCGGATCAGGGCGTTCTCCAGTTCCCGGACGTTTCCTCTCCACGAATTCTCCTGGAGCGCGGCCATGACTTCCGGGGGAATCTTGCGGACGTTCTTCCGCAGGTCCCGGTTGATTTTCTCCAAAAGATAGGCAACGAGGTCCGGGACGTCCTCGCGGCGTTCACGGAGAGACGGCAATTTGATTTCGACGACCTTGAGGCGGTAATAGAGATCTTCGCGAAACCGGCCGCTTTCGATCAGCGCCCGGAGGTTCTGATTGGTCGCGGCGATGATCCGGGCGTCGGTCTTCAGGATTTTTTCCCCGCCCACCTTCATATAATCCCGGGTCTCGATGACCCGGAGAAGTTTGGACTGCAGGTTGGACGAGACGTCACCGACTTCATCCAGGAACAGCGTCCCCTTGCCGGCAATTTCGAATTTTCCCTTGGTTTCGGATACCGCGTCGGTGAACGCCCCCCTGACGTGCCCGAACAGCTCGCTTTCGAGCAACGTGTCCTGGATGGCCGAACAATTGATGACGATGAAGGGCTCCTCCCGCCAGGGGCCGTTGTAGTGGATGGCCTTGGCGACCAGCTCTTTTCCGGTCCCGCTGTCGCCCTGGACCAGGACGTTGGTCCGCGTCCCGGCGACCGAACCGATCAGTTTGAAGACTTCGCGCATCCCCGGCGAACTGCCGATGATGTTGTCGATCAGATATTCCTTCTGCTTTTCGGAAACGAGATAATCGATTTTCTCCTCGAGCGCCTTGACCTTGAACGCCTTGTCGATCGTCAGGTCCAGGGCGACGAAATCCAGGGGTTTGACCAGGTACTCAAAGGCCCCTCCCTTGACCGCTTCGACCGTGGTTTTCATGTCGTCATAGGCGGTCATGACGACCACGACGGCCCGCGGGGATTTTTCCCGGATCCGGCGCAAGACCTCCAAGCCGTCCAAGTCGGGCAGCCGGACGTCCAGGAGAACAAGGTCGGGATTTCCGCCGGCGAAGGCTTCCAGGCCGCTTTCCCCATCCTCGACCGTGCGGGTTTCGCATCCCCGGCGGCTCAAATGGGCGTTCAGCGTTTTCCGGATCAAGGGGTCGTCGTCGATGATCAGGATGGATTTCATGATGTTCTCCCGATCGGAATTAATATTTCGAATATCGTTCCGGGACCCCGCTTGCGGACGACCCGGATCGTTCCCCGGTGAAGCTCGACCAGCTTGCGGGCGTTGGACAGGCCCAGGCCGATGCCCCAGGACTTGGTGGTGAAAAAGGGTTCGAACACGTTTTCCCAATCCTTCTCGGGAATCCCCCGGCCGTCGTCGGACACGCGGATCCGGAGCCGAGGACCGCTCTTGCCCTCGACGCCGTCGGCGGAAAGGACGATCCGTCCGCCCGGGCCGACCGCCTCGGCGGCGTTGCGGAGGAGGTTGAGGAGCACCTGGCGGAGGCGGTCCCCGTCGACGACGATCTCCGGAAGGTCGTTATCCAGCCGCTTTTCGACCGCGATATTTTTTCCCCGGAACAGGCCCCCCATCATCTTCAAGGACTCGTCCAGGATCTGGCCGACGGCGAAGGGGGCCTTTTGAAGCTCGGTTGCCCGGGTGAAATTCAACATCTCCTTGATGAATTTTTCGATCTGGGCGATCCCTTCCCCGCTCAGGGCGAGGTGTTCGCGATCGGCCTCCGCGAACGTGCCGTCCTCCAGCACTTTCTGGATGTTGAGTTTGACCGAGGTCAGCGGGTTGCGGATTTCGTGGGCGATCGAGGCAGCCAGGCGGCCGATCTGGGCCAATTTTTCGGATTGGACCAGGCGGCGTTGGGCTTCCTCGGTTTCCCGGCGGGAGGCCAGCAGTTTTTCGGCCATGTCGTTGAAGGAGGAGGCCAGGTCGCCGATTTCGTCGTCCGACCGGGGTTTGATCCGATGGGTGAATTCGCCCCGGGAAATCCGGACCGTGCCCTCGACGAGTTTCCGGAGCGGGCGGACGATCCGGCGGGCCAGGATCGTCGTTCCCGCCAGGCCGAACAGAAATCCCGCGAAACCTATCCAGATCAGCGCTCTCCGCGTCCGGCGGACCGCCGCCCACATTTCCTCCAGCGACAGGCCGATTTTGACCGAACCCCATTTGTCCGGGGATCCTTCCGCGAAAATCGGAACCTCGACCTCGAGGACTTTCCGGTGCCGGCCGGATAAGACGAAGTCGCGGGACTCGTCGGCGAAGGTCTCGGGCCCGATTCTCCCCCGCAGCAGACTGCCCTGAAACACGGCCGGCTGGTCGGCGATGATTGAACTGGTGACAAGGGGCGTGGCGTAGCGGTCGAAGAAAACGACGTACAGCGGCGAATCGGTCGTCCGGCGGTCGGCGTCGCGTTGAAGCCGGTCCGTATCCCAAGTGAGAATCGACTGAAGGTTCCGGTCGGCCGTGTTGCGGGCGATCAGGACGGCTTTGTTTTTCGACTCCTCGAAGATGGTCGAGACCTCCTTCTTCTCGATGACGAACAGGATGGCCCCGACCAAAACGACGAGGAGGAGGGTGAACCAGAGAAGCAGCCGCTGCTGAAGAGTGAACCGGATCTTCATCGCCGCCTTCTCATCGGACGAACGCGACTTCCCGGAGGTCGATGTACACCGCTCCGAGGGGCGGAATTCGCAGGCCCCGGATGTTCGGCTGAACGGCCAGCCGCTGTTCCACCGTGAACAACGGGATTCCGGGGACGTCCCGGCGGATCATTCTCTCCATTTCTCGAAAGAGGTCCGAACGCCTGGCCCGGCCGGCTTCGAGGTCGGCCGCTTCGAGGAGCCGGTCGAAATCGGGGCCGGGGACGTTTGCTGTCAGCCACCGGAAGGCGGAGGATTTGCCGAACAGCGGTTGAATGACGTTTTCCGGGTCCGGAAAATCCATCCCCCGCTCCCACAAAACAAAAAACGGACGCTC
>CAYSGA010000157.1:2578-5283 GCA_964430165.1 uncultured Eubacteriales bacterium | reverse complement strand
CGGCGGCCGCCAGCTCCTTCAAGGCCGCGGCGATCGCGGTTTTCTGCTCGGCCGTCGTTTCCGACCCGCCGGCCGCGGTCTCGAGCTGGGTTTTCAGTCCCGCCGCCGTGCTTTGGACGGTGGCCGGGGCCGGGTCAAACTGGAAGTCCCAGAGAAGCCGGGTGAGGCCCGGCTCGATATTGTCAAGGAGATAGACCGTCTTCTGCCGGCCCGTGATGTCCGATATTTCCAGCGTCGCCGGTTTGTCCGGCTTGTTTTTAAAGTAGATGTGAATCATCGCCCCCTTGGGGGGATTTTCGCCCCTGAAATAGAGATCGCCCCGGCCGTATCCGCCCCGTCCAATCTCCAGCCATTTCGTCCCCGGCCTTCCCGGTTCGAGAAGGACGATTTCGGTCGCGGTGGGAATGTCGGAGGCCTGGCGCAGGGCCGAGAGGTCGTCCATGATCCAGAGGCCCCGGCCGTGCGTAGCCGCGATCAAATCGTTTTCCCGCGGATGGATGTACAGGTCATGAACGGCCACGGTCGGCATGTTTTGAGAGAAGTCGGACCAGTTTTGACCGCCGTCGCGGCTGATGAAGACGCCGAATTCGGTTCCGAGAAAGAGAAGGCTTTTCTTTTTCAAGTCTTCCCGGATCACGTAGACCGGCTGGCCGTCCGGGATGCCCTTGGAAATCGGCGCCCACGTTTTCCCGTAATCCGTTGTCTTGAAGACGTAGACATGGAAGTCGTCGCTCCGATGGCCGTCGAACGTCACATAGGCCGTCCCCGCGTCGAAACGGGATGATTCGACCCGGCTGCACCAGGTTTCCGCCGGCACGCCCGCGATGTTCGGCCGGACGTTCGTCCAGGCCGCGCCGTCGTTCAGGGAAAGCTGGACGTTCCCGTCGTCGGTGCCGACCCAGAGAAGGCCGGGACGCAGCGGCGATTCGCTGAGGGAGATGATCGTGCAGTGCGTTTCGGCCCCGGTCGTGTCGTCGGTGATCCCTCCGGTCGGCTTGTTCTTCTCGGGGTCGTTGGTCGTCAGGTCGGGGCTGATGATCATCCACTTCTCCCCGCGGTCGGTGGATTTAAACAGCTGGTTCCCGCCGAAATAGATCGTCTGCGGATTATGGGGAGACAGGACGATCGGCGAGCTCCAATTGAACCGGAACGGACCGCGCAACCGCCGGGCCATGTCCCGCCAGGCCGCTTCGGGATCGGCCGGGGGAACTCCTTCGGGGAGCGGTTTGGGCTCCGGTTCAGGCGGAGCGGAAAAATAATCCTTGTAATTGGCGATGTTGGCCGCGTTCGGCCGGATCGACTTGGATTCCCGGGTTTCGACGTTCCACCGGTTGATCGCGCCGCCCTGGCTTTCGCTGTAGAGCGTCCTCCAGTCGGTCGGGTCGATCTGGGTGTGAAACCCGTCGCCGCTGCCGACGCTGTACCAGAAGTCGGTCAGGATTTTACCCTCCCGGCTCATCGACGGCCCGCCCCATGTCCCGTTGTCCTGGAGGCCGCCGTAGACGTAATACGGGTCGCGCATGTCGGCGCTCGCGGCATAGAATTGGGCGAAGGAGAGGTTGTCGAAGAAGATCCAGGTTTTGCCGTTGTCGTGGGAGAGGGACGCGCCGCCGTCCTGGCCGACGTACATCCGGTTTTTATTGGTCGGGTCGAGCCACAGCGTGTGAAAATCGGGATGGAGGCCTTCGACCTGGGTCCATGTCCGCCCGCCGTCGGTCGAGAAGTTCATGTTCGTGGCGAGCGAATAAACCCATCGGTCCTCGACCGGGTTGATGTAGATATGGCTGTAGTAGAACGGCCGGACGTTCATCCGGTTGACGAATACCCATGATTCCCCGGCGTCCTCGGAGCGGTAGATGCCCGTGCCGGGCTTGGTCATGTCCCTGTAGTCGGGGTTGTCCTTGGGGGCCTTCCCGGGTTCGCCGGGAATCGTCGGCCTGGGCTGAAAACCGTGTTCGACGCAGGCCATGAGGACCTTCGGGTTGGACCGGGCGATGGCCAGGCCGATCCGGCCGGTGTCTCCCTCCGGCAAGCCCTTGGTCAGCTTCGTCCATGTTTTTCCGCCGTCGGTCGTTTTAAAAAGGCCTCCGTTCGGACCGCCGGAGTCGAACCGCCACGGCCGGCGGAGCCGCTGCCAGAAGCCGACGTAAAGCACTTCGGGGTTCGACGGGTCCATCACCAGGTCGATCGCGCCGGTCTTTCCGTCGTCGGGCAGGCCGCCGGCGAGCTTGGTCCACGTTGTCCCGCCGTCGGTGGTGTTGAACAGCCCGCGGTCGCCGGTATATCCCCAGGTGTGTCCCGAGGCGGCGACGTAGACGATGTTTGGGTCGGTCGGATGAGTGAGCACCCGGCCGATGCTGTGGGTCGTTTCCAACCCCATCCGGGCGAACGTTTTGCCGTCGTCCGCGGATTTGTAAATGCCGTCGCCCCAGGCTATGGAGTTGCGGGAGCATTCCTCGCCGGTGCCGACCCAGATAATCTTCGGGTCCTTCTGGAAAAAGGCGACGTCGCCGATCGAGGAGGAGCCGTAGCCGTCGAAGATCGGCTCCCACGTCGTCCCGGCGTTGATCGATTTGAAGACGCCGCCGGACGCGGAGGCGACCAGCACCTGGGTGAAATCATTGTCTAGGGCTTCGAAATCGGAAATACGACCGACCATGTTGGCCGGGCCGATGTTGCGCCATTTCAAATGCCGGAACAAAGGC
>CAYSGA010000157.1:0-2478 GCA_964430165.1 uncultured Eubacteriales bacterium | reverse complement strand
ACTAGAATCCGTATCCGATCCCGAGGAGAATCCGGATCCCTCCCAGGTCGACCTGATCATCGTACGAGCCGACCCACAGGGCGGCGTATTTGAGTTCCGATATTGCGATCAGGCGCTTCGCGATTGCGGCCCGCAGTCCGGCCCCGAAAAAAAACGAAACGTCGGTTTCGGAGACCCTCAAGGCGGGCTGGGAGGGAATCTGGACGTCGAATTGATAGGCGAAGAGGCCCACGCCCATCTTTAAAAAAGGTTGGAACCGGCCGGAGCGTTCGCCGTATTGGATGAAGAGATGCCCGCCCCTGACTTTGAGCGTGGACGGGTCCTCGAAAAGGCCGATGGACGCGTTTTTCACGTATCCGAATTCATACTCGGCCCCGACTCGGAGGCTTTTCGACACCGCCAAGCTGAGAGCGGGCGTGAAGACGAACCCGTTGCCGTAGATTTCGCGAAGAGACTTGTCTTTAAGCGTTCGATAGCCGCCGGCCAAATCCGCCTCCCAGGTCTGGGCCGAGGACAGGCCGGCCCAGACGAGGAGGAAGGCGGCCGATAGGGCGGTTTTTTTCATTCCCCGCCCTTTTAACCAATGACTTCGGAGGGATCGCCTTCGCGGCCGGAGTTGGTGACCGCGGTCACGCGATACGCATACGCGCTGTCTTCCGCAAGTCCCCGGACATAATAGGTGAGGTCCGTCGTTCCGGTTTCGACCAGAAATTCGTAGGAATCGTTCGGGGCGCCCTTCACCTTCCGGTAGATCCGATAGGCGGCGATCGTTTCCGTGTCGTCGGGGTGGGGCGACCAGGACAGCAGGTCGACGTACTCCTTGTAGAACACCAGGTCGTTGACCAGGCGTTCGACGCGGAGATACGCGGGCGGGTAAACCGGCGAAAACCCGGCGAACGCCTTCAAACAGACGTTCGACCGGGCGTACGTCGTCCCCTCGGTGGTCACAAGATCGTTCCAGGCCAGACCGTCGGGGCTGATGAAACTTTGGCCGGGAAGGGCTTCAAAAACGGCGTCGAAGCCGGGGACCGGGTGCTCGATCGGAATCGGGAAATCGTTTTCCGGATTCCGGAGGCGGACGACGACGGAGAACCGTTCGTTGACGGCCAGAGGAACCGGCTCCGGCAGGCGGAGGGTCGCGTAACCGGCCGTCTCCAACGTTCCCTCAAACCGCGAAACCAACGTTCCGCTCAAGGGCAGGCCCGGGGTCGCGTTCGCATAAACGGAGATCTGGTATTCGCCGGTCGCGCCGTAGGAGTAGAAGGAAACGGCATCGAGAGGATCGGTCGAGACGGAGACGAACTGGTTGGCGAACCAGGCCGTTTCCGAGCCGAAGCCCAGGCGGGCGGTGCAGCCGACGGGGTCGTACTGATAATTCTGGGTCAGCCCGGCCGCCGGCTCGGCCAGGACCACAACGGGAAGGGAAAGCCGGCCGAGGAACGCGTCGTGGTAGGAAACATAAAAATAACCGGCGTCGCCGAAATTGCCGCCCAGGCTGTTTTTACACAGGAAGGCGCCGTCGCCGGGAGGTTGGGGCGAAAATTTTTCCCGCTCGAAATCGTCGTTCCAACCAATGATCGCGACAGCATGAATATCGGTTATCGCGGTCGTGTTGTAATAGGAATCGTAAGTCGCGTTGAGCAGATTTCGGTTGAAATACATTTCGGCGGCGACCGCCCCGAAGTCGATGACGGCTCGTTTGATCCGGTCGTTGTCCGAGGCGTCAGCCCGGGGCGGCAGGAACACGACCTTTTGAACGTGTTTGACCGCCGGTCGGGCCGCGTCGTAGGGAAGCCCGCCATTCCACAGGTCGTCTTCCTCCCAAACGGGGTCGGACCAGCAGGCCAGCGCCCCGACGTTCGCTTCGAGGAAGTCGCTTTCCTCCGAGCTTCCGTCCAGATGATTTTCGGAGAAATCGCAGGTCTCGAACGGTCTCAGCGTCGATTCGAGCGAGGCGAAAAGGCCGAAGATCGTGCTCGTTACGACGGGAAACTGGTTGCGGACGGCGGTGACCCGGTATGACTCCCTCAGGTCGTAAGACGACGGAAGCGTCGTGTCCTCGGCGGGGGCCAATCCCTGAAGGGGGGTGATGTCCTGGGGGCTGGGCAGGCGGGATAAACCGGATTCGAGCGCGCGGACATACGCGGGGTTCAGGGGCGCAAGACGCGCCCGGGGGGCGCCGGCCGGCGGTGTGTGCCCGGCCGCAAAGAGACCCAAGCCCCCGAGGATCGTGAAACCGGCGATCGCCGCCGAAGTCCGGACACGCATGGCCGCCTCCGCTTTTCTGGAATAGATTTCTTATTTTATCCCACAATGGGGCCGGGGTCAAAAGCAAGGGGGCCCGGAAATTGACGCGGCCGGGCCCTTGACTTATATTGATGAGTCGACCAAGGGAGATTGACATGACGCGTTCCACGACTATTGTCTGCATCCGCCGCGGCGGAAAAACGGCCATCGCCGGAGACGGCCAGGTGTCGA
>CAYSGA010000156.1:0-5289 GCA_964430165.1 uncultured Eubacteriales bacterium | reverse complement strand
GCCGACCGTCGGCCGACGAAGACGGATATTCCGTTCACCATCAGCGAGAACATCGTCATGCCGGGCCCCGAGCGGGTGGTTTACGTTTATCTCGTGTTGAAGGTGAAAAACGCGGACATGGGTTATGCGCTCCCGGCCGCCTCCGCGGCTGCCGATCCGAGCGCGACCGTCGCCGCCAAACTCCAGGCCAAGAGCCACGTCTTTGTCCGGCTCTACAAGGTTGAAAACGGCAAGCCCGGACCGCTCGTTCAAGAAAACGACATGCCGGCGGCATTCACATCCGACCCGAACGGGTACGATCCCGAAGCCGTGGACTGGTACTCCTTCGGCTATCCTCTCTACCCGGGCGAATATTTGGCGGCCGTGGCCCTGGCCTCCGATGATCTCGTCCGAAGCGGAATCCAGTATTACGAATTCACCCTGCCCGATCCGGCCGGATTCACCGACAGGCTGGAGACATCCACCGTCCTTATCATGAAAAGCTTCCAACGGGTCGAAAACCCGGAAACGCCGCCCGTCCTTCATCGGGGCATCCTGGCCTGGTCCGTCTCCCAGATCACTCCCAACCTGGCGGAAACCATCAAGGTCGGCGCCCCGCTCGATTTCTTCTTCTACGTTTACGGCGCCCGCCCCGACGACGCCGGAAAATTCGACCTTCAAATCGCTTTTCAAGTGGATAAGCTTTCGAATGAATCCGAAATCGATGCCGCCAAATACCCTCTCCTTTTAAAGAATTGGGCCTGGGAGAGAACACCGGGAAGCGGATCGATTGAAGTGAAAGGTGAAGTTAAAAACATTTCGAAAGATAACCTGAACAATATCGAAGCTCTCGTCAATTTTTATGATAAAGACAATAAATATCTCACTCATTCGAGCGCTTTAATCGAGGTCAACCCGATCGGATCGTCGCAAACATCGCCTTTCAAGGTAGTCCAGATAGACAACCCTCTCATAGAAAACGCTGTTGTTGAGTTCAAATACGCGAATGGCGACGGCCTCAACAAGGCCTCCCTTGTGGAACCGGCCATCCGATTCGAAAAGCAGCAGTTTTCATCGCCGCTGATCAGCCTGCCCCTTCCGTTGAAACAAACGTTCGAGATCCGGACGGGCGACAAGGTGGAATTCAAGAAGCAAGACCTCGCCGCCGGCCGTTATGTCCTGGTCGTTACGATCCTCGACAAGGCCTCCGGCCTGAAAGGCGAGAAAAAGCTCGAGTTCGTCGTCGAGTAACCCTCGCGCTCCTTGACATCCGCGGCCGCTGCTTTTATATTCTCAGCCGAGGAGTCTGCGGTGGCGATCAAAATGCGGATCAAAGGGCTCGTCATCGATCCCATATCCAAGATGCCGATCGTCGTCCTTCAGGATCCGGAAACCGAACGCATCCTCCCCATCTGGATCGGGGTATTCGAAGCCAACGCCATCGCCCTCAAAATCGAGAACATCTCCACCCCCCGGCCGATGACCCACGACCTGCTGACCAACCTTCTGTCCCAGTTGTCCATCGCCGTGGAACGGGTCACGATCAGCGATATCCGAAACAATACGTTTTACGCCGTCATTCGCTGCCGCCGCAACAACGAGGACCTCATCATTGATTCCCGGCCCTCCGACGCGATCGCCCTGGCTCTCCGGACGGATGCGC
Source organism: uncultured Eubacteriales bacterium (assembly GCA_964430165.1). GTDB lineage: Bacteria > Acidobacteriota > Aminicenantia > Aminicenantales > UBA4085 > JAAZPG01. Next base: position 3,647 of record CAYSGA010000156.1, on the reverse strand, counting down.
CGATTTACGTCGAAGAGGAAGTCGTCCTCCGGGCCCAAAGTCTCACGCTCGACCCGTCGCTCGATAATCCGGAAAACCTGCGCAAATGGCTTGAAACCCTTCCTCCCGAGGACTTCGGCAAATATCGGATGTGATCGTCTTCCCGCGATTGTTCCCCCAACCGGCCAGCGGGGGACCTCAGGTTTTGAGACGAAGCGTCAGGTAAAGCCCTAAAATCCCGAAAAGAAGGGCCGGTCCCCAAGCCGCCAGGAAAACCGGCAGAATCCCCACGCCCCCGAGGCTTTTAAAGACGCCGATCGTCGTCCAAAAAACGAGGGCGACGCCCAGGCTGACGCCGATCCCCACGAGCGCGCCGCGCTTGCCCATGGCGAAGGCGAACGGGATGCCGAGCAGGGTCATGATGACGGCGACGAAGGGAAAGGAAATCTTGGCAGCCCGGTCCACTCTCAACCGGGTGGTGTTGAATCCCACTTTTTCCACTTCATTGATATACCGGCCGAGTTCCCCGAGCTTCATCTGGGACGGTTCCTTGGATACGTTTAAAAAAAGGCCGCGCCCTTCCGGAACGGTAAAATCCTCGGTGTTGAAAAAGACCGGGTCGGGCGGCCGGGAACGTTCGGATCCCCGAAAATCCCGGATCCAGCCGTTCTCCAGGGTCAGCGTCTGATCGATCAGGCGGGCGGTCGAGGCGAACGCCCGCCGTTTCAACGTCCAACGCGCCGAGTCGATTTCGAAGACCCAGAATTTCCGGAAGGTCATGTCGTTCGGATTTAAATAGTCGTATTTGAAAAATCGGTCCCGGGCCCGGTTCGTCTTCCAGGAGAAACCCTGCGCTCCCGACGCGGGCGAAGCGACGTCGTTGATTTTATTCCAAACCTCCGCGGCCTTCTGGTTTTCCCGGGGCAGGACGTTCTCCTGAATCAGGAACGACAGTCCCCCGATGACGGCCGCCAGGACGAAAGCCGGGATGATCATCCGGAAAACACTCACGCCGCAGGCCTTCATCGCCGTGATCTCGTTGAATTTTTGAAAGAGGCCCAGGGTGAGGAGGGTGGCCATCAGGGCGGTCATCGGAAGGCCGAGCTGGAAAAATTCCGGGAGACGGTGGGAAATGTATTCCACCAGCAACAACACCGGTTTCTGGTGGGAATAGACGTTGTCCAAACGGTCAAAAAAAGTCACGATGCAGAAGATCGAAACGACGCTGACGAGGATCAAACCGCCGATCCCGAGATAGCGGCGGAAGAAATAGCGGTCCAGGATGTTCGGAAAGGGAAGACGGAGGACCAGCCGGCGAACGAGCTCCCGGAGGCGGGAGGACTTTGTTCCGGCCGGCGCATCCGCCGGGGCCGACGGGGATCGGACCTCGGCCAGGACGGAAATGGACGGCTTTTGGACCCATTTGATGAGGAACGGCCGCTCCCGGGCCGAACGGATGAAAAGGAACAGGCTGGCCACGCCGAAGATGATGTTTCCGCCCCAGATCCCGAGCCATGGCGCGACCCGGCCGTCGAGGGCCAGGCGTTCCCCGAACGTAATGAAGATGTAATACGCCAGGATGATCACGAGGCTGATCGTGAAGCCGCTCGTCCGGCCTCCTTTTTTCGTCGAGAGCCCGAGCGGCAGACCCATGAGAACGAAAATGAGGCAAACAAACGGAAGGGCGAAGCGCTTGTGGCTCTCCACGAGATAGGACCGGGTTTTCGCCGTTTTTTGCCGGATCCCGAGGTCGTTCTTGAGGACATTCGGATGTTTCGAGGGGAGGCCGCGTTGAACGTAAACGGCTTTTTCTTTCTGCAAGAGGTCGAGTTCCGAACGGGCCTCACCGAGGCTGCCCCGGAGTTCGACGATGTTTTGCTCCCGGGCCCGCTTCTCGGCCGTGAAGGCGTTGGCCAGTCCCGAAAAATCGATTTCCTGTTCCATGTGCGTCGAATCGACCCACTCGTAATATTCCGGCGTATCGGCGACGCTGTAGTGCTGAACGGCGCCGAAGAGTTCGACCGTCGCCCGTTTGGAATCGGGATAATAATTAAGCCGGCCGCGATCGGCCAGGACGACCCGGGACTCCAGCGGACCGCCGTTGAAGGCGATAAACGCCTTTTTCCAGTCCCCGCTCCGCTCGATGTCCTCCAGATACAGGGCCAGGCCGGGGATCGTGGCGTTGAACTCCCTCGGATTGACATGAATTTGGGCCTTGTCCAAGGCGGCGGAAACGGTCGTTTGCAGCCAGAGATAATTGAACCGCGGCGTCACGTACAACGTCAGGACCGAAGTCGCCGCCCACGCTAAAACGGCGAACAGAAACAACGGCCGGGCCATCCGGACATGGCTGACGCCCAGGACTTTCAAGGCCACGGACTCCGAATCCGAGGAAATCCGGCCCAGGCCGGCCAGGAATCCCATGATGACGGCCATCGGGATCGTGAAGGCGAGGATCGCCGGGACGAGATAAAGCAGAAGTTTGGTCGAATCCGTGAACGAAACGCCCTGGGCGATGAAAAGCTCGGGATACTGAAGAATCTGGTTGGCCATGAGGACGAAGCTGTAAACAAGGAGGCCGAGTCCGAACGGCGCCAGGATTTCCCGGAGGAAATAGCGGTCGAGGATCTTCAGACCGAAAAGCCCCCCCGCTCCGGCCTCGGGCCGGGATCGGCGAGGAGGCACCCGTTCTTCCATGCGACTTATCATAACAGAAAGAAGGGAAAACGCGGAAAAAAAAGGGGAGCGGCCGGACGGCCGCTCCCCTCGAGGATTCTTCCGGGGACGAGCCGTGAACGATGCCGGTCGCCCCGGTTTTTCGTCAGTACATATCGCCGCCGGGCGGAGTCGGATAGCCGGATTTCTTGTCATCCTCCGGGAGCTCGGTGATCAGCCCCGCGGTCGTGAGCATCAGACCGGCGATCGACGCCGCGTTCTGCAGAGCAATCCGGACGACCTTGGTCGGGTCGAGGATGCCGGCCTTGATCATGTCTTCGTACTTCTCGGACAGGGCATTGAAGCCGACGTCCTGTTTGGCCTCGCGGACCTTCTCCACGACGACCGAGCCCTCGAGCCCGGCGTTGTTCGCGATCTGGCGGAGAGGCTCCTCGATGGCCCGCTTGATGATGTCCACACCGATCTTGAAGTCGCCCTCGACCTTGAGGGTCTCGAGAGCCTTCTGGGCGCGGAGGAGGGCCACGCCGCCGCCGGGAACGATGCCTTCCTCGACGGCCGCCTTGGTGGCGTGCATCGCGTCTTCGACCCGGGCCTTTTTCTCCTTGAGCTCGGTCTCGGTGGCCGCACCAACCTTGATCAGGGCCACGCCGCCGACCATCTTGGCCAGCCGTTCCTGGAGTTTTTCCCGGTCGTAATCGGAGGTGGTGTCGTCGATCTGGGTGCGGATCTGCTTGATCCGGGCCTGGATGTCGGACGCCTTGCCCTTGCCCTCGACGATCGTCGTGTTGTCCTTGTCGATGACGATCTTTTTCGTTTCGCCGAGCCAGGCGATGTCGACTTTTTCGAGCTTGACGCCGATGTCCTCGGTGATGACCTTGCCGCCGGTCAGCATGGCGATGTCCTCGAGCATGGCCTTGCGGCGGTCGCCGAAGCCGGGGGCCTTGACGGCCGCCACATTCAGCACGCCGCGCAGGCGGTTCACCACCAGGGTG
>CAYSGA010000155.1:0-5356 GCA_964430165.1 uncultured Eubacteriales bacterium | reverse complement strand
ACAGGGCCGAGATGGCGTTGCCGCCGCCGATCGTTTTCTTGATCTCTTCGATTTGGGTTTCGATGAATTTCTTGACGTTCATGCGGGCCTCCCTCAGACGTTTGCCTCATCATACTTATTTCCCAAGAGGGGGTCAAACCTACCTTTTGCAGCAAAAGGTAGGTTTGACCCCCTCTTCCCCCTCTTGGGCGATGAGTCGCGGGGCATGAAAATCACCTCCCGAATAGCCGGGGACGAGGATTGACGGTCCCGACGCGGACTGCGAGAATCGGGTCATCGCAAGGAGGGCCTTTAATCCAAGGCCATTGCGAAAAAATGGGGCAGGAATGAGGATCCCTCTCCAGGCCCTCCTTGCAACCTTCTCTCCTCCTCGATGTATCCCCAACCCATAAGGGCTGGGGCTCTATCGGGGACACGCCCATCTTCCAATTCAGGAAGGCAAGGGCTCCTTTTTCGCCGTTTGAAGGAGGAACGCGTTTCGGATACCATAGGCTCCCGCGATCCATGAGGAGGAGCCCATGAAAAACAAACGCATCGCCATCCCGGTTTGCGTCCTCATTATCTTGGCCGCCGCGGCCGCCCTCCCGGCGGCTCTTACTCCCACGACGCCCCTCGAAAAGAAGATCCAGTCCCTGACCGATAAGCTGACGCCCGAACTCATCGCCATCCGCCAGGATATCCATTGTCATCCGGAGCTAGGGCTCCAACTGCCGAGGACTTCGGCTATCGTCGCCGAATATTTTCGCAAGCTCGGCCTCGAGGTCCGGACGGGGTTCGCCGAGTCCGGAGTCCTCGGTATCCTCAAGGGGGGAAAACCCGGGCCCGTGGTTGCCTTGCGGGGCGACATGGACGCCCTGCCCATCACCGAGGAAACCGACCTGCCCTTCGCCTCCAGGGACAAAACGATCCTCGATGGCCGCGAGGTCGGCCTCATGCACGCCTGCGGCCACGACATCCACACGACGATGCTTCTCGGCGTAGCCGCAGTCCTCTCCCAGATGAAGGCCGACCTGCCGGGCACGGTCCTGTTCGTCGCCCAGCCCGGAGAGGAATGCTGCGACGGAGCGAATCAGATGATCGCGGACGGCGCCTTCAAGGACATCGTCCCCGCGGCCTTCTTCGCCTACCACGTCGACGACACCCTCAAGGCCGGGAAGATCGGCTATACCTCGGGCTTCATGACGGCCAATGTCGACGGCTTCACCCTCGAAGTCAAGTCCGACGGATGCCACGGCGCAAACCCTAACCTGTGCGTCGACCCGATCGTCGTCGGCGCCCAGATCGTCATCGCCCTCCAAGTCATGGTCTCCCGGGAGATCGGCGTCCACGACAACACGGTCATCACCGTCGGTTCCTTCCACGCCGGGAGCGCCCCCAACATCATCCCCCGCTCGGCCAAGCTCGAGGCCACGGTGCGCAACTACGGCGAGGCCCAGCGCCGGGTCCTCCAGGACAAGATCACGCGCCTGGTGTCGAACATCTGCGGGGCCGCCGGAGCGACATTCGACCTCGCCTATCAATTCGGCACGGCCTCGGTCTACAACGACCCGTCCCTCGTCCTCGAGGCGCTATCGACGGCCGAGCGCATCCTCGGCGGAAAAGCGGCCCTGGTCGAGCAAAAGCCCGAAATGGGCGGCGAAGATTTCAGCTACTTCGGTACGGTCGCCCCGGCCGTGATGTTCAACCTGGGTGTCGTCCCGCCGGACATAGACTCGACCGCGGTCCACTCGCCCACGTTCATCGCCGACGAGGCCGCGATCCCCATCGGCGTCAACCTCATGGCCAACATCCTCATGGACCACCAGATGAAACCAGCCAAGAGCCCGAAGCGGTCGGGTTCAATAAAGCCTGGGGCTGTGTTAAAGTAAGAGAACAACCGTCAAGGAGGATTGCCCATGAAACGGATTGCTATCGGATTGCTGGCCTTCAGCTTGATCATCTGGAGCACGGGGTGCGCGAGCATGAACAAGACGGCCAGGGGAGCTGTCATCGGCGCGGCCGGAGGCGCGGTCGTCGGCGGGGTCATCGGCAAAATCGCCGGCAACACGCTCCTCGGCGCGATCGCCGGGGCCGCCGTCGGCGGCGCCGCCGGAGCCTACATCGGCCGCCAGATGGATAAGCAGGCCGCCGAGATGCGCCGGGACCTCGAGGGCGCCAAGATCGAGCGCGTCGGCGAGGCCATCAAAATCACCTTCGACTCGGGTCTCATGTTCGACGTCAACAAGTATGACCTCCGCGACGCCAGCCGCGAGAACCTCACTAAGCTGGCCGTCATCCTCAACAAGTATCCCGACACCAATATCCTCGTCGAGGGCCACACGGACTCGACCGGCACGCGGGAGATCAACCAGCCCCTGTCCGACAACCGGGCCAAGTCCGTGTCCAACTACCTGGCCACGCTCAACGTCCAGTCGGCCCGGTTCACCGTACAGGGTTACGGCCCTGACCAGCCGATCGGCGACAACGGCACGCTCGAAGGCCGCCAGCAGAACCGCCGCGTCGACCTGGCCATCATGGCTAACGACAAGCTGAAGAAGGCCGCCCAGGATTCGATCAAGGGAGCGGATTGACCGGGCCAGGACCCTGCCCGGCTTCGAGCCCCTTGGAACCTCTCGGAGGAAGGTCGCGATGAAAATGACCGGACTGTTGCGTCTAGCGGTTTTATGGATGGTCCTGGCTTTCTCTTTCATTCCCGCCGCCGCCCAGGCTCCTGAATCCGAGCGCGAGACCGACCCGCTCGTCCTCCAAAAGCTCGAGCGCTGGCAGGACTGGAAGTTCGGGTTGATGATGCACTGGGGCCCCTACAGCCAGTGGGGCGTCGTCGAATCCTGGTCTCTCTGCTCCGAGGACGAGCCCTGGTGCCGACGCACGATGGACAACTACGTCGAATATAAAAAAGCCTACGAAGCCCTGCCGCGAACGTTCAATCCGGCGAAGTTCGACCCGGCCAAATGGGCGGCCGCGGCCAAGGCGGCCGGGATGCGCTACGTCGTCATGACGACCAAGCATCACGATGGTTTCTCCATGTACGACACCAAGCAGTCTGATTATCGCATCACCTCGCCCGATGTCCCCTTCCATATCCACCCCAAGGCCGACGCCTTCCGGGCCGTCGTCGACGCTTTCCGGGCCCTGGGCTTCGGGACCGGCGCCTATTTTTCCAAGCCCGACTGGCACCACCCCGACTTCTGGGCGCCCTATTGGGCCACTCCCGACAGGAACGTCAACTACAGCATCGATCGCTATCCCGAGCGTTGGCAGCGCTTCCGCGACTTCACCTACCGCCAGATCGAGGAGATCGTCTCGGGCTACGGGCCGCTCGACATCCTCTGGCTCGACGGCGGCTGGGTCCGGCCCGCGCCGATGGTCGAGATCGCTCCTGGTCACTTCGTCAAGAACTCGAAGAACATGGATATCGACATGCCGAAGATCGCGGCCATGGCCCGCCGCCACCAGCCCGGCCTCTTGGTCGTCGACCGGACGGTCACGGGCCGCTACGAGAATTACCGCACCCCCGAGCAGGAGATCCCGGAGAAGCCGCTTCCCTACGCTTGGGAAACCTGCATGACGATGGGCGGCTCGTGGTCGTACAATCCCGGAGACAGCTACAAGTCAGCTCACCGGCTCGTCCATCTCCTCGTCGACATCGTCTCCAAGGGGGGCAACTTCCTGCTCAACATCGGGCCGAGCCCCGAAGGGGAGTTCGCCCCCGAAGCGCTCGACCGGCTTCGCGCTATCGGCGCATGGATGAAGGTCAACGCCGAGGCCATCTACGGGACACGGCCCATCTCCCCGTTCAAGGAAGCCAAGACCTGCTTCACCTCCCTTCCGGACGGGACGGTCTATGCCATCTACCTGGCCGACGAGGACGAAGCCGCTCCGCCCTCGAAACTCATGCTCGCCTCGATCGCGCCCGAAAAGGGGAGTGAAGTCCGCATGCTCGGCGTCCGAGAGCCTGTCCGCTGGGAAAAAGTCGGCAAGGGCGCCCTTTTGACGCTCCCTCGCAGCGCCCTCGAAAAACCGCCCTGCCGCTACGCCTGGGTCATCAAGATCAAGGCGGCCGGCGCGGTGAAAGAAGCCGGCCTATGACCGCATGCGGGCCGCGGGTCCTGCTGGCGCTCGTCGCCGCGGCCACCGCCGCGCCCTCCGGACCGGAATGGCTCCGGGGCTACCGGGCGACCGTCGCCGGCGTGACGATGTCCTACCACTCGCCCTACCCGGACATTTCGTCCGCGCTCCTCGTCCGGGCCACCGACGGAACGATGTCCGCCGAATGGGAGACCGAGCCTGTGCCGGCCGGATGGGCCGGGCGCCCGGCCACTTTCGTTTGGCTGGCCGGACTGGCCACGGGCAAGGGCGCCCACCGCTTCGACCTCGCCGTCGACGGGAAGCCCGCCTTGAGCTTCAGGACGTCCGCCGACTCGAAGCGCGAAGAATGGCGGGAGACCGGAGCGGGCGGGGTTTCGCTGTCCTTCAAGACGCTCATGGTCGACCAATTCGGCGAGCTCTTCGGTTTGATGTGGCTCGAAGTTCCTCCGGCCCTCCTCAACCCGGGCCGGCCCCTCCGGATCAAGGTCACCGGCGAAAAGGGCGGCAGTAACGATTGGTTCATGGCCTTCCGAGACGACCTGCGCCGGGACGTTTGGGCCCAGAGCGAGCAGGCGCTTGTCCGCAAAGACGGGCGACTCTTCCAAGTCGTCCGCGTCGAAGTCAGCCACCTCGCCCCGCCGGCCAAGGCCGTCGTTTCCTGCCCCGGTGCGGGCACCGCCCGGCTCGACCTCAAGATGGGCTACAACGCCCTGGAATTCCTGGTGCCCGCGGTCGAAAAAGAGCGCGAAGTCCCGATCGAAGTCGCCATGGACGACGGGGCCGTCCTTCGGGGAAGCCTCCTCCTCAAACCGGTCGTGCCCCGCGAGATCTGGCTCCTCCCCCACTCCCATGTCGACATCGGCTATTCGGATCTCCAAACCGTCGTCGAGAAAAATCAATGGCGGCACAACCTTGAAGCTATCGCCTTGGCCGAAAAAACGGCCGGGTACCCCGAGGGCGCGCGCTTCAAGTGGAATATCGAGCAGGCCTGGGCCGTCGAGACGTACTTCAACCAAGCCGGCAAGGACGAGAAGGCGGCCGTCCTTAAAGCGGTCCGCGATGGCTCGATCGGCCTCCAGGCGACCCTGGCCGGCGTTTTGACCGGGATCTGCCACCCCGAGGAACTCATCCATCTGACCGATTTCATGCGGCGGTTGGGCTCGCTCGCCGGGACCACCGTGGATTCGGCCATGGTCACCGACATCCCCAGCCAATCATGGTCGCTCGTTCCGGCCCTCGCCCTGGCCGGCGTGAAATACGTCTCGAG
>CAYSGA010000154.1:0-5418 GCA_964430165.1 uncultured Eubacteriales bacterium | reverse complement strand
GTGACGCTGACGACCCCGGAGATTTCCCGGAGAATGTCGCCGGAAATCCCTACCAGCGTTTCCCAGGAAAGCCGCGTCGGTTCCGCCGTGCGCGCGTCGACGCTGTCCCAGCAACGGACTTCGATCTGCAGGCCGTAATCGCGTTTTCCGGCCCGAATCCCCGGGACCCGGTCGGCGTGGAGAATGGCCATGAATTGAAACACGTCGTTTTTTTCCAGCCGTCGTTCGAGGATCGCCGTCGCTTGGCGGACCGTGGCGATGCGTTCGGGCGTCGCCTCGCCGATGACCCGGGCCGCCAGGGCCGGACCCGGGAACGGTTTTCGGTTGAATTGCCCGTCCGGAAGGCCGAGCGCCCGGCCGACGACCCGGACGCCGTCCTTGCGGAGCGGCAGCAGCGGCTCCAGAATCTGGTATCCGAACGTCTCCTGCGGATCGATGCCCAACTGGGCGAAGACGTTGTGTTGACGTTTGATCCCGGCGACCGTTTCATCGACATCGGTCAGGATGGTGCCTTGGAGCAGGTGTTTGGCGCCGCTTTCCTTGACAATCCGGCCGAAAACGCGCCGGTAGAAGGTCTGAGTGATCGCTTCGCGCTTTTCCTCGGGGTCGGTCAGGCCCTTCAAGGCCGCGAAAAATTCCTCCCGGGCGTCGATGACGTCGACGCGGACGCCGAGGGTACGGAACGTTTCGACGACCCCGGCCCCTTCATTCTCCCTCATCAACCCGTTCTCGACAAATACCGTCCGGAGGCGGGCTCCGAGGGCCCGGTGGCCGAGCATCGTCACCACGGAGGAATCGACTCCTCCCGACAGGGCGTTGATCGCCTCTCCGGGGCCGACCGTGGCCCGGATTTCCTCGACGTTTTGGGCGATGAACTTTTCGGGATTCAATTCAGCTGCGGTAATTTCCTTGATCATGAAACACTCCTTGAAGGGGGATAGTACTTTTCCAGGGCCGCGAGGATATGACCGTCAAAAGCGACGACGAATTCGGTCCGCATCGACGTCCGCCCGGAGACGGCGCTGCGCATGGCCTCGTCCCGAGGCTGGGCCGCGGCCACGATGAGCAGCTCTCCGGATTTTTTCTCCATCGGAATGACCTCGAATTTTAAAACCACGTCCCGCGGTAAAAGCCGAAGAACATCTTCCGGAATCGTCCTCTTCGAAAGGTCCACCCAGGCGCAACCCAGTTGAGAGGCTAAAGCCAGGCAGATGTCGTCCGCGGTGACGTATTTGAGCTCGACGAGAATTTGCCCGAGCCTCTTTTTCCGGTTTTCGCTTTGAACGATCAGGGCCTTGTCGAGTTGATCACGGCTGATGTACTGAGCTTCGATCAGGATCTCGCCCAGCATCGAGCCCGAATTCTTCTGGACATTCAACGAATCGTCCAGTTGCTGCCGACTGATAAACTCCTGCTCCAGGAGAACCTGCCCGATCATTTTTTCCCGGTGTCCCGCCTGCACGTTGAGTACGTTCTCGAGTTGCTTTCCGTCGATGACCTTGGCATCGACCAGCATCCGGCCCAAAAGCCGCTTCTTGTCCACTTTGGCGACGCAACGGGCGTTGATGTAGATCCGCTCGCTCGGGTCGGCCGGGTTGAGGGGCGTTAGAAAGAAGCTTTTTTCGTCCGGGTCGTATCTCAGGGTCGTTCCCGTCAGAATCTCGCCGTCGTTCATTTCGACGACGAGTTTGTAGGCCACCGTCCCGGCGAATTGCGTCTGGGCGATTGTTTCTTTATGAACGGCGGAATCCTCCAAGGAATCCTTCTTGAGAAACTGGATCTTTTTGACTTCTTCGATGGCGACGGTCGTTTGGATCTTGGATTTCCCGTCCGCGGAGGTCGTTTCGAACGGAACGGTCCGTTTGTCCGGGTGGAAAAACGGAATGGCCCCTCGCTTGGACTTCCCGTCGAGAAACTGAATAACGACTTCGGACATCGGCCTGTGTGGAGTATGAATATCGCAGAAACAAAAATAGCGCAAGTCCTCGGGCGTTTGTCCCCCTCCCCGGAAGAGTCGATTCGCCGACCGGACCGGCCGCAGAGGGTCCGGTTCCAGTTGACAAAAATGTCCCGTGAGGGTAAGGAAGGGAAGTCATGAACCTCCTGACGATCGCCGGATTCGACCCCTCCGGAGGCGCGGGCGCCCTGCTCGACACGGCCGTTTTCCGGGCTCTCGGCTTCGGCGGGACAGCCGTCCTCACGGCGGTCACGGTCCAAAACACGAAGGACGTCTTCCGGGTCAGGCCCCTCCCGGCCCGCTTCGTCCGGGACCAGTCGCGGGCCCTGGAACGCGATGTTTCCCTTGCCGGCCTCAAGGTCGGGATGGCCGGATCGGCCGCGAATCTCGAGGAAATCGGCCGGCTGTTGGCCGAGCACGCGGACATTCCGCGCGTCGTCGACCCGGTTTTTAGGTCAAGTTCCGGGCGCCGCCTGAGCGGACGGGCTTCCGGACGAACGTTTCTTCGCCTGCTTCGTCGGAACGCTTCCGTCCTGACCCCGAATCTCGCGGAGGCCGCCCTGCTTTCGGGCCGACGGGTCCGGACCGTCGCGGAGATGCGGATCGCGGCCGAAATCATTTACGAGCGGACCGAAGTGCCCTGCCTTGTCAAGGGCGGTCACCTTTCGGGAAACCCGGTCAATCTCCTAGCTGACGGCGGCCGGGTAATTTGTTTTTCCCAAAAGCGGATTCCGGCCGATATCCACGGAACGGGATGTTTTTTTTCCGCGGCCCTGCTCTGTTTTCTCGTCCGGACGGGAGATTTGGCTGCGGCCGTAAAATCGGCCACGGATTGGACCCACCGGGCCATCCGGGCGGCCGCCCCGATCGGACGGGGCCGGTCGATTCTATCCCCCGGCTCTTTCCCCCGGGCTTGAGCCCGTGATTTTTCGCCACCGGGCCGGGTCGATGTTTCCCCCGCTCGCCACCAGAACGACCGTCCGGTTCCGATAGGGCCGGCTGTCCTTGAGCAAGGCCGCCAAGGCCAATCCTCCCGCCCCCTCGACGATTCGCCCATGGAACCGGTAACAAAGCCGCAGGGCCTCGCGCAGACGGGCTTCCCCCGTCGTTTTAAACTCATCCACATATGTCCGGCATAAGGGAAAAGTAATCGATCCCGGCTCAATTCCGCCGGCGACGGCGTCGGCCGCCGTGCGGCCTTCCTCAAGGGGCACGAGGCGGCCGGCCCGAAGCGATGCTTTCATGAAAGCCGAAGCGGCCGGTTCGACACCGGCGATCCGGATCATCGGTCTCCGGCTTTTCAGGTAAGCCCCGATGCCGGCGATCAATCCTCCTCCGCCGATCGGGACGAAAATGTCATCGACCTCCGGGCAATCCTCGAGAATTTCCAGGCCGATCGTGCCCTGACCGGCGATGACGTCCGGGTCGTTGTACGGCGAAACATAAATTTTCCCCGCTTTCGTCGCGCCGCGCCGGGCGGCCGCTTCCGCCCGTTCGCAACTCGACCCGTGAAATTCGACGGTCGCTCCGGCCGCGTTGAGTTTGGCGATCTTGACCGGCGAGGCCGTCCGGGGAAGGAAAAGGACCGCGGATGTCCGTTCCAAACCGGCCGCCCGGACGACGCCCAAGCCGTGATTCCCCGTGGACGCCGCGATGATTCCGGCCTTTTTTTGAGCCGCCGACAACGTCCGCATTTTGTTCAACGCGCCGCGGAACTTGAACGAGCCCGTGATTTGATCGGACTCCCATTTGACGAAGACACGGGCGCCGGTCAGGCCGGACAATTGCGGGGAATACTCCAACGGCGTGCGGACGATGTCGCCGCGGATCCGCCCGTACGCCGCAAGCACGTCGACTTCCGTGATCATGTCCTCTATATTCCACAATTCCCGCCGGCGATCAAGCCGCATTTATGTGGATAGATTCACTTTGGAGTTCCGGCCGCTTTTCTTTACAATGGAAGAGCGATGTCGCATATTTACGTCGGAACGGCCGGCTGGAGTTACGAGGATTGGAAGGGAGTGGTTTATCCCGAGAAACGGAGAAGCCGCGTCCATCCGCTTTCCTTCCTGGCCCAATACATCGATTGCGTCGAGGTCAACAGCACCTTCTACCGGACGCCTCCGGTCCCGATGGTTTTGGGATGGCTCAAGGCCGTCGCCGCCCATCCGGATTTTCAATTCGCGGTCAAGATCCATCAGGCCTTCACCCACGAGCGGAAGAATTTCCAGGCCGGGGACGTCGATCTTTTCCGGAAGTCCGTCGAGCCGATCGCCGCCGCCGGACGCCTGGCCGCCTTGCTCCTTCAATTCCCCTGGTCCTATCAGAACACCGGGCCGCACCGGGAATACCTGACCGGCCTGTTCGATTTGTTCATCGGCTATCCCCTGGCCGTGGAAGTCCGCCACGGTTCCTGGGACAACCCGTCTTTTTTCGACTTTCTTCGTGAACATCGCGTCGCCTTCTGCAACATCGACCAGCCGGTTATCGGGGCGTCTCTGAAGCCGACGGCTGAAGTGACCAATCCCCGGTTTGCCTATGTCCGGCTGCATGGACGAAACACCAGGGACTGGTTCCGCGAAGGCGCCGGACGCGACGCGCGTTATAATTATCTTTACGCGAAGAACGAACTGGACGAATGGGTCGAACGGATCAAGGAACTGGGGCGCTCGACAGACCGGATTTACATCGTCACGAACAATCACTACCGGGGACAGGCTCTGGCCAACGCCCTCCAGATCAAGAACCTGACCAGCGGCAAAAAACTCGAGGTTCCGGAGGACCTCCTGAAGCAATACCCGGTTTTGGAGGAGATCATCGAACGCATCCGCAAAGGCCAACTCGATTTGTTCGATAAGGGGGACGAAAATCCGGCGGATCGGAACAAGAAATAAGCGGGCGTGACACCCGGAAACGGACGTCAAACCGGCGAAATCGGCCGCCCGAACCGGTTGTCGAAAGCAAATTCACGGAACGACTTTCGCTCGGGCCGGACGCTCTCCTGTTCGACCTGTTTCGGCGAAAGAACCGGACTGATTTCCGCGGCGCGTTTTCCGACATTGATCAAAGTGATCACTTGATAATCGGCGGGGATGCCAAGAATTTCCCGGGTTTTTTTGGGGCTGTAGCCGGCGATCGGATGGGCGACCAGGCCCAATTCCGTCGCCCGGAGAATGAGAAAGGCGGCGGCCAGACCGTCGCCGAAAAGATGGTATTCCCGGTCCCGGATGATGCAGTCGTCATCTTTCCGGCTGCAGACGGCGACGATCAAAGAGGCCGCCTTGGCCCAATCGTTTCCCGGGCTGCTGAGGGCCGGATGGAACCGTTCGAGATTTTCCTTCCCATAAACGAAGACAAAGCGCCACGGTTGGAAATTATTGCACGACGGAGCCAATTGGGCGCAGCGCGCCAGGTCGGCAATCAGCTCCGAAGTGATTTCAACGGGCGCGAGCGACCGGTAC